>NZ_JAKNRV010000297.1:0-6548 GCF_023072625.1 Pseudomonas emilianonis | reverse complement strand
GGTAGAGATATACTTTTTCGACTTTGGCATCGGGTCGCATCATGACGGCGGGGCTCCAGAAAGAAATCGGGAGCACAGCATCCGGGATCAGCTAAGCGCTTTGAATGTGGGGTTTATGGAGCGCTTAGCTCATGGCGCGCATACGAATTAACACTCTGTAACCCACCCACTTTTGACACCCTCCCCCCATCGCCTAACGTAGAAAAGCAGCTTCGGAAAAGCTGCCTTTCTACCTCACCGATGTCATGGAGCCTCACCAATGCAAAACACCTACCTCACCTCCCTAATCTTCGCCTTCCTCACCACTCTCTCCGCCGCCACCACCGCAGCCCCATCGATCAAACCCGAACCCCCAACCCCCATCACCACCCAAATGACCCAATCCGAACAATCCACCAAGGTCAACCTCAACGCCGCCGATGCCGAAACCCTGCGTCGTGACCTCTTCGGCATCGGTGCCGCGAAGGCCAGCGCAATCATCGCCTATCGCGAAAGCAACGGTCCGTTCATGGCGGTGGATGAGTTGTTGGAAGTAAAGGGCATCGGCAAGGCGTTGCTGGAGAAAAATCGGGGCAGGTTAGAGATCAAATAAGTATCGAGGGGCCGGTCAGTGACCGGCCTTTTTTCATCCGGGCTCTGCGCTTTCAAACCGTCACCCACGAGTTCCACGATGCGTGTTAACCAAGCTGAATCTTTTTACACCGCGCAGCTCTTGGCATGGAAAGTGATTGCTGTCACAGGGAGGATTGTTCAACAATCGTGAGGTAACGATGCCACTCAGCTTGTCCTTAGCCGACCAGATCGCCCTGGAACTGCGTGCCGACATCATCGGTGGCCGACTGTTGCCGGGAATGGCGCTGGTCGAGGCGGAGTTGGTCAAGGCCTATAACGCGTCGCGTAATACGATTCGTGAGGCGTTGCACCGTTTGGGCCAGGAAGGGTTGACGCGGTATGTGCGTAACAAGGGCGTGATGGTGCGTCGGTTGGAGCGCGAAGAGGTGCGGGATTTATTTGTCGTCCGTCGCACTCTTGAATTGCAGGCGATTGCCCAGAGCGGTGCGCTCACCCAATACCAATCCGAGCGCATGCAAAACGCCATCGAGGCCACCGCGCTGGCCCGCGAGCGCGAGGACTGGCGAGCGGTGGCCACCCACAGCCTGGTGTTTCACCAGCAGATTGTCGGGATGATGCGCAGCCCGCTGTTCGATGAGTTTTTCGCTCAGGTAATCGCCCAATTGCGTCTGGTGTTTTGCGCCGCGCCCGATGAACAGCGCTTTCAGTCGCCCTGGCTGGAGCGTGATCGTGAAATATACGAGTTACTGATCCACGGAAATAAACCGGCGGCAGGCGAGGCGATGAGCCTGTACCTGGATGATTCCGAACGCCTTTCGTTAGCTCTGTTTACGCACCCTTGATCGAGGAACCGCAGCATGTACAAAGACTATCCAGCCGCTTACCAGGTCAGCAAAGGTTCGGCGTTGCAGGTCGACACAGCGTTTTATGAGCGTATTCGTGAGCGCAAGGATCAGCGCACTTTGATTGAGCAGTTCGAGGTGCCCATCCGCACGGGCAGGGCGTGGAAGGTGCCGGCCGGGCATGTGTTTCGCGTCACCACGCCGGTCGGTCCGCAGGTCGGCGATTTCAACGTGTGGAACGCGAATGATCCCCGCGAACGCTTATGGGCCGCGCGCACGCGCCAGTTGCAGGGTGCGCATGTCAGCACCCATGACCGACTGTGGTCGAACCTGCCATTCCTGCGGCCGTTGGTGACCATTACCGACGACAGCCTGGCGAGCTACGGCATTGATGAACACGGCGGGCGCTTGCACGATTTGCTCGGTACCCGCTGCGACCCGTATGTGAACCGCATGCTCACCGGCGAAGATTTCCATCATCACTGCCACTCGAACCTGACCCGGGCGGTATTGCCTCACGGTCTGACGGAATTTGACGTGCATGACGTGCTGAATATTTTCCAGTGCACGGGCCTGAATCACGACGACATGTATTTCATGAAGGCGTGCCCGGCGCAGAAGGGCGATTACCTGGAGTTTTTTGCCGAGATTGATTTGCTATGTGCGCTGTCGACTTGCCCGGGTGGGGATCTGTCGCTGCCGATGTGGGGGCCGGATGCGCAGGACCCGCTGACGGTGTGCCGTCCGCTGGGGGTTGAGATTTATCGATTGGAAGAAGAGTTGCTGAGCGGTTGGAGCCAGCCTGAGCGTGCTGCCTATAAGGGACAGCACGGGTTGCAGATTGCCAAGGCGGATTGGGAGTAACCAGGGGAGGGGGCTGCTTCGCAGCCCAACGGGAGCAAGCTCCCTCGCCACAGGGGCAACCCATTCAGCGGTCTTGCCCATCCTTGGCATCCGCCTGGGCGTTGCGCTCGGCCACGCGTTTACGCTGTTCGTCGGTGAGTTCCACTTTGTTGGCGCTGTCACGCAACATCATCAGCCCGCCGACGATCGACCCGATTGCAACCACCATAATCAACCATGCATACCACGGCATAACGCTCTCCTTGAGGCAGATTGCCGTGGGAGGTTTTCCCACGGTAATAACTGCTTTGAGTTACAGGCTTTCTGAGTAGTTCAGTGTAGGCCTGTTCCGCCTCAAAACCTTAGAGCCCGGTCAACATTGCATCCGCTGGTGCATCGGCGCGGTCTTGCGCGGTCAGCTGGAAGTAGATGAAACCGACCACCATGAAGCCGAGGAAGATCATCCCGATCAGCGCGTTGAACCAGGCCATGGCGACCAGGCACACCACCGCCAGTACCAGCGCAATCCCCGGCACGATTGGGTAGCCCGGTGCGCGAAAGGTGCGTTCTAGCAGCGGTTCGGTCTTACGCAGTTTGAACAGGCTGAGCATGCTCATGATGTACATCACGATGGCGCCGAATACGGCCATGGTGATCATTGCTGCGGTCAGGGTCATACCGCCCAGGTTGATCAGGCCGTCGCTGTAGATGGCGGCAATGCCGACCACGCCACCGGCGATGATTGCCCGGTGTGGTGTGTGAAAGCGCGACAGTTTGGCCAGGAACGACGGCAGATAACCGGCCCGAGCCAGGGCGAAGAATTGGCGCGAGTAGCCAAGGATAATGCCGTGGAAGCTCGCCACCAGCCCGAACAGGCCGATCCACACCAGCATGTGCAACCAGCCGGAGCTTTCACCGACCACGGTTTTCATGGCCTGCGGCAGCGGGTCGTTGATGTTCGACAGGGTGCGCCAGTCGCCCACGCCGCCGGCGAAGAACATCACGCCCATGGCCAGGATCACCAGGGTCAGGATGCCGCTGATGTAGGCTTTTGGAATGGTACGCTTGGGATCTTTCGCTTCCTCGGCCGCCATGGCTGCGCCTTCGATGGCGAGGAAGAACCAGATGGCAAAGGGGATCGCCGCGAACATCCCGGCAATCGCCGGAGCACCGAAGGTGTCGGAGCCGGCCCAGCCATTGAGGGCGAAGTTGCTGAAGCTGAACGCGGGGGCGACTACGCCCATGAACACCAGCAGTTCGGCGACGGCGAGTACGCACACCACCAGCTCGAAGGTAGCGGCGAGTTTTACGCCGAGGATGTTCAGGCCCATGAACACGATGTAGGCGCCGACGGCTGCGTGTTTCGGGTCCAGTGCGGGAAACTGCACATTCAGATAAGCGCCGATGGCCAAGGCGATGGCGGGCGGGGCGAACACGAATTCGATCAGCGTCGCCAGGCCCGCGATCAGGCCGCCTTTCTCACCAAAGGCGCGGCGGCTGTAGGCAAAGGGCCCACCTGCGTGGGGAATGGCGGTGGTCAGCTCGGTGAAACTGAAGATAAAGCAGGTGTACATCGCGGCGACCATCAACGAGGTCACCAGAAAGCCCAGCGTTCCCGCTACACCCCACCCATAACTCCAGCCGAAGTATTCCCCGGAAATCACCAGCCCGACCGCGATGCCCCACAAATGCAGGGTGCCCAAAGTGGGTTTGAGTTGTGTGTTCATCGTGCTGCGCTCCCTGAACGGTTTGGAATGATTCAAGGTATTGCAGCGGCCATGCCACTCCAGAAAACCGTGTCGTAAAGATGCGCAACTGTCGTGTGGGGGATGGTTTGGCGTTTGAAATCTTCCGGCGTTGCACCAGATAGGTGCGGCGGTGACTGTGCCGGCGCGATCGGGAGCAAGCCCCCTCCCACAGGTTGATCGGCGCTCGGCATGACAACTCGGTCAAGTGTGGGAGGGGGCTTGCTCCCGATAGAACCCGCCCAGGCGCCGAAATCCCCAGTGTAAACCCCGCATAAACCCACTCTTTACGCCATCTTTACGCCCCGCCCACCCCCTCGCTCTCGTTCCTTTACACCACTCCTGCCGACAATTGCCCCACACGCGGCACTCGCCGCTAAACGGAGAGACTTCCATGAGCGTTCTGGACGGGGTGTCACTGCTATTGGCCGTGGCGCTGTTCATTTATCTGCTGGTTGCGCTGTTACGCGCGGATCGGAACTAGGAGCAGGCTATGCACAGTTATGACTATTGGCTGATCATCGCCTTCTTCGCCGTGGTGCTGGTGCCGGCCCCCTTCCTGGGGCGGTTCTACTACAAGGTGATGGAAGGCCAGCGCACTTGGCTCACGCCGCTGCTCGGCCCCGTGGAGCGCGCGTGCTATCGCCTGTCGGGCGTGGACGAGCAGCAGGAACAGAGCTGGCAGAAATACATGCTGGCTTTGCTCGCGTTCAACCTCGCCGGATTTGTGTTGCTGTTCGCGATCCTGTTGTTCCAGGGCAACTTCCCGCTGAACCCGCAGAAGTTGCCGGGCCTGGAGTGGACCCTGGCCTTCAACACCGCGATCAGTTTCATGACCAACACCAACTGGCAGTCCTACAGCGGTGAAGCGTCCCTGAGCTACCTCAGCCAGATGGCCGGCCTCACCGTGCAGAACTTCGTCAGTGCCGCCACCGGCCTTGCCGTCCTGGTCGCGCTGTGCCGTGGGATCGGTCGCAAATCCACCAAGACCTTGGGCAACTTCTGGGTCGACATGACCCGCGCCACGCTTTACGGCCTGTTGCCGTTGTGCCTGGTGATGGCGTTGTTCCTGGTGTGGCAGGGCGTGCCGCAAACCTTCGCGCATTACGTTGATGCCGTGACCCTGCAGGGCGTCGACCAGGTGATCCCTTTGGGCCCGGCGGCCAGCCAGATTGCGATCAAGCAAATAGGCACCAACGGCGGTGGCTTCTTTGGCGTGAACTCGGCGCACCCGTTTGAAAACCCGACGGCCTGGGCCAACTTGTTCGAGTTGTCAGCGATCATCCTGATCCCGGTGGCGCTGGTGTTTACCTTCGGCCATTACGTGAAAGACCTGCGTCAGAGCCGGGCGATCCTCGCCTGCATGCTGGCCCTGTTCCTGATCGGCGGCGCAACCTCGCTGTGGGCCGAATACCAGCCCAACCCGACCCTGAACAACCCGGCGGTTGAGCAAACCGCGCCGTTGGAAGGTAAAGAAGCGCGCTTCGGTACCACCGCCACCGTGTTGTGGTCGGTGACCACCACCGCGGCATCCAACGGTTCGGTCAACGGCATGCATGACAGCCTCAGCCCCCTCAGCGGGATGGTGGCACTGGTCAACATGATGGTCGGCGAAGTGATCTTCGGCGGCGTCGGTGCCGGTATGTACGGCATGTTGCTCAACGTGTTGATCGCGGTGTTCCTCGCCGGCCTGATGATCGGCCGCACCCCGGAATACCTGGGCAAGAAGCTGCAGGCCAAGGAAGTGCAATTGCTGGTCGTGACCCTGATGGTGATGCCGATCGGCGTACTGGTGCTCGGTGCCATTGCTGCCAGCCTGCCCGGTCCGGCCGGTGCGATCAGCAACCCTGGTCCCCACGGTTTCAGCCAGTTGCTCTATGCCTACACCTCGGCCAGTGCCAACAACGGCTCGGCGTTCGGCGGCTTCAGTGCCAACACCCCGTTCCACAACTTGATGCTGGGCCTGGGCATGTTGATCGGTCGCTTCGGCTACATCCTCCCGGTACTGGCCCTGGCCGGCAGCCTGGCGATGAAGAAGACCGCTCCGATTGGCCAGAACAGCTTCCCCACCCATGGCCCGCTGTTCGTGACCCTGTTGACCGTGACCATTTTGCTGGTGGGCGGCCTGACCTTCCTGCCGACACTGGCACTGGGCCCTATTGCTGAACACCTGAGCATGGCTGCTTTTAAATGAAGAGCCGAGGGATATGAAAATGAACATGCCAGCAAAAAACGCGAGCCCGGTCAAAACCCACGAGCCCGCCAAAACCGCGATCTCCGCGCTGTGGCGCCCGGCGTTGGTCCAAGCGTTCGTCAAGCTCGACCCTCGGCAACTGCAACGCTCGCCGGTGATGCTGGTGGTCGAACTGACCGCCATCCTCACCACCGTGCTGTGCTTCGTGCCCGACACCACTGTGCCGACCTTCGTCGCCGTGCAAATCGCCGTGTGGCTGTGGTTCACCGTGCTGTTCGCCAACTTCGCCGAGGCCCTGGCCGAAGGGCGTGGCAAGGCCCGCGCCGATAGCCTCAAGGCCGGCAGGAAGGT
>NZ_JAKNRV010000296.1:0-6567 GCF_023072625.1 Pseudomonas emilianonis | reverse complement strand
GGCAACTGCTCGAAGAGCACAGCTCGGCGGGGTGTTTGCAACACCATTACGACGAATTGGGCAACCTGACTCAAACCCACTTGCCTGACGGACGCTGGCTCAATCGCCTGTACTACGGCAGCGGCCATCTGCATCAGCTGAATCTCGACGGCCACGTCATCAGCGACTTCGAACGCGACCGCCTGCACCGCGAACTGCAACGCACTCAGGGTCAACTCAGAACAAATACCGACTATGACCGCAGTGGCCGGGTCCGCTCACGCAAGCGTCGCAGCATCGACCAACCGTGGCAGTTGCCGACATTGGTCGAAACCCACTACAGCTACGACCCCAGCGACAACCTGATCGGACGCCGCCGTACCGACCGCCAAGAGCACCTGGCCTACGACAGTAGCGGACGTATCCTCGTCAGCCAACAAATAGGCCGGATCGAAACCTATGCCTACGATGCGGCAGCCAACCTGCTCGACGGGCCACAACAAGGCGGCCTGGTACGGCATAACCGGCTGCTGACGTATCAAGACAAGCGCTATACCTACGACGCTTTGGGGCGAATGGTTGAAAAGCGTAGCGCTGTGCGAGGTGTGCAGCGTTTTGCCTACGACGCCGAAAGCCGGTTAGTTGAAGTACGCAATGACAACGGCAGCGTGGTCAGGATGGCCTACGACCCGCTGGGTCGGCGCATTGAAAAAACTGAACACGGCAGCGATGGCTGTCCGCTGGGCGAAACCCGGTTCACCTGGGATGGCCTACGGTTGTTGCAGGAGCATAAACACAGTCAGACCAGCCTCTATCTCTACGATGGCGACAGTTACGAGCCTCTTGCCAGGGTCGACGGTAACGGTGAATACCAACGCGTGCGGTATTACCACAACGACCTGAACGGCTTGCCGGAGCAACTCACCGAGGCCGACGGCCATGACGTCTGGCGAGCGACTTATCGGGTGTGGGGCAACACGCTGGAGGAGGTGCGGGAGCCTTACTTCATTGAAGAGCAGAATTTGCGGTTTCAGGGGCAGTATCTGGATCGGGAGACTGGGCTGCATTTTAATACGTTTAGGTTTTATGATCCCGATATAGGTCGCTTCACGACCCCAGATCCCATTAGCCTGGTCGGAGGATTCAACCTTTATCAGTACGCGGTGAATCCAACAGGGTGGTTTGACCCGTGGGGGCTCTCAGCCTGCGCGCCGACGCACCACATCGCCACCAATAAACATGCGAAATGGACCCCTAAATACCGCGTGCTGTTTGAGAAAAATGGGTTGGGTAAATTCAAAAACGGCAAGTCTCGCAAAGACGTCCTCAATGACCCACTCAACAAAGTAGACGTGCCTGGGCACAAAGGCCCACACCCTAAGAACATGCATGCAGAAATTCATAAACGGTTGAAAAGCGCCAGCAGAAAAGGGCAGGATCAGTTTAAAGCGGAGCTCGCAGAGCTTAGAAAGGAAGCATTGGACCCCACCTCAACCCTTAACAAGATTTTGAGGAAAGTCGACTTATGAATTACTTCAAACTCAATCCGAATGTCGCCAGTAAAAAGTGGGAAGGTTATGTAAACCTCGGAGAGCTTATTTACAAGGGAGAGGAAGTAGATGATGTTGAACTGTCCAATAGCCGAAAGCCTTGCACGATGAGGCCTCTGCACTATGACATTCTTGCCGCCGGAAAAACCGCTCCGGTCAATACCATCGGATCGGACTTTTTTGTATTCGATGAATCTCTTGAGGGGCTGGATAACCTCGCCGCAGAGAACGTGCAATATCTGCCTATCACTCACGAAAGCCAAAAAGTACGTTACCGACTCTTGCATGCCTACCATCATGTTGACTGCGTCGATTGGGCGTTATCCAAGTACGAAGCCTGGCCCGAAGAACATGTGGTCAAAGAATGGCAGAATCCAAGAGGTCGTTTCTTTTTTGAGCCAGTACTGATCGCAGAAGAAATCCCTGAAACTGCTGAGGTCTTTCGTTTGGAAGGCTGGGGGGGGGCGTTCAACATCATCATTGGCGAAGCGTACAAAGAGAAATTACTCGCCCTTGATTTCGATCACTCTTTTTTGGAGTTTCACCTCATCACGCTCGTGTGATGGAAACGTCTTCACACCTTCGCATCAACAGGTGTGCTCCCACATCGATAAGGTCAATTAGCGATGAAAGACATAATTTCAAGCATTGAGAAACTCTCAACAGATCCTAAAAAGGTCAATGAATCACACAGAGCCAAACGGGACAGATTTATTTAGTATTTTCGAACCGATGAAAATCCGTTTTAAAAAGGCCCTGAATCAACGATTCAGGGCCTGTTCAATTCGGGCTTTATTCCGCCGGCGGGTTCAGCAACTCGGACAGCGCGTCCGGTTGGCTCTTGAATGCCTTGGCAAAGACATCGCGGTTTTTCGCCATGTAGATCCCGGCCTCTTCAACCTGCTGCTCGCTCAACGACGGCACGGCTTTTTGCAACACTTCTGCGAGCAACTCAGCGAGTTCAAGCATCTTGTCATGACGGTCAGCTTCGGCTTTATCCATGAACAAACGCTCCAGATCTCGGCTGCTGCGGTATACCACTTCGACGGCCATTCACCACCTCACATGCCTTCACGATAGTTGTCTTTTGCGACTACTGTATTTATATACAGCTAAAAGGGTAAGCCAAACCGTGGGGTTTGGGTAGCAGTTTTTTAATGTAGCCCGGAAATACAGGTTTGGAGTGCCTCATGTCACCCCGCCATCATCTTATACCTGCCGCTGGCCTTTTTTCTGCATGCAGAACAACCGTCACGTCCAACCCGCATTATCCGGTCGAGCCGACCTAAGGAAGCATCATCGTGAAAATCAATTGGGCCGAAAAGCTGCGTCAGAATGTCCACGGGCTGGCCGAGTCTCTGGGTAATCTGTTTGTCGAGACGTTCCACTACCTGGCGTTGTTCGCCATCGGCGCGGTGACTGCCTGGGCGGCGGTGATGGAGTTTCTGGGGATGCTGGAGAACGGGCACATCAAGATCGATGACATCTTGCTGTTGTTCATCTACCTGGAATTGGGCGCCATGGTCGGGATTTACTTCAAGACCAACCACATGCCGGTGCGCTTCCTGATCTACGTGGCGATCACCGCGCTGACGCGTCTGCTGATCTCCAACGTGTCCCACCACAACCCGCCGGACATCGGCATCATCTACCTGTGCGGCGGGATTCTGTTGTTGGCGTTCTCGATTCTGGTGGTGCGCTATGCGTCGTCGGCGTTTCCGTCGGTGAAGGTGCAAGGCCCGCACCGCAAGGGCGAGAGCCTTGAAACAGAGAAAGGTGAGCTTTAAAGCCTGACGCTGAAGGGTAGGGGACGGGCGGGCGGTCGCTGCAACAGTTTGTGACTGTCCCCGTCCGTCATCACCGTCAGGATTTCCATGGCGCTGTGGCCCTGTTCGATGGCAATCCCGAACTGGATGCTTTGCACCAGGCGCTTGAGCCGTTGCGGGTCGTTGCGTTGTTCGGCGCTGATCATGCGCTTGGCCACCACGCCCTGCTCATTCGAGAGGGTCAGCATGATGCTGCCATCCAGCCGCTGGATGCTCAGGTTGACTCGGTATTGTGGGGTGAAGGTGTCGGTGATGATCTGAAAAGGGTTGTCCATGGTGCGTTACCGCCTGATAAGAACATGCAGTCATTGACGACCGGCGTCTGGATTAGTTCGCGTTGCCTGACCACCGGCCACTCCGTCGCTGAGGGTTCACAACTTCCGTTTGCCTCATGAGCTGTACAGCAAGGGGCGTGCCGTACAGCGACCTGCCTGACGCTGGAATGCACCTGTGGAGGGGCGCTCGCCCGCGATTGCGGTGGATCAGTTGATGAATTCGTGGCTGGGCGAGCGCAATCGCGGGCAAGCCCCCTCCCACATGGGGTGGCGTCGTGCTTTGTTTCAGGGCAGTCACGAGAAAGCGGTGCACGATGGGCTGGCGGGGAAGCGGGGATTTTTCGCGGGTGGCACCCGTGGGCACAGCGGTAATGACGAAGATGGTGGGGCGTAAGAAGATGTAACTAACTCCCCACCCTACCAGCGTTTTTGCTTGTAGTCAGGGTTAATTTGTAATGTGGGATTTATCTTTGCAAAGGGGTTGAATTGTTTCTCTGACTGCTCAATTGTGTAATCAAGAGGTCATGGTTTCACCACCCCGGTGTTGCAGTTTGTGACCTCTCACGAGCTAGCTGAAATAAGGGAAGAACTATGCAAATCCAAGTCAATAGCGATAACCATATCGAAAGCAGCATCCGACTGGAGGAGTGGGTACGTAATACCATTGAAAGCACGCTCGAACGTTATGACGAAGACCTGACCCGCGTTGAGGTCTACCTGCGGGATGAGAACGGCGACAAGCCCGGTCCCCACGATTTAAGCTGCCGCCTGGAAGCACGGCCAAAGGGCCATCAACCGCTTTCGGTGCTGCATAAAGCCGATACCCTGGAACAGGCGATCGACGGTGCAGCGATCAAGCTGGACCATGCGTTGGAACATCTGTTCGGCAAACTGCAAGGCAAGCCACGCGCTGCTGCGAAAAATGTGCCGGCCAACAAAGTGAATGATGACGCGCTTGAAGAGGAATTCCTGGAAAACGAAAACGCTGCAATTAACAGCTGACAGTTTTTTCATTCCCTACTGAGAACGGGCCTGCAGATGCAGGCCCGTTTTTGTTTATCTGCCGCGTCGGAAGAAATACCGGCTCAACAGCGCCAGCCCGCAAGCCCCCACGCCCGCAAACAGCATCGCCCAACCGGCGCCATGGCGTAGCGCCGCCTGGGCATCCGGACGCGCCAGGCCCATTGATGTCAGCCCCTCCAGCTTGCCCGCTGCAATGTTCTGACTGATGGCGGGCCAATCCAGTGCGGTGGTGGCCGGCAACACTTCGGCCAGTTGATGGCTGATCCCCAGCAAGAGCACCAGGCCCATCAGCGCGATATTGACCGCCAGGGTGATCAGCCGCGCACTGAGGTCGATCCCCGAGGCCATGCCCGCACGATCCGCCGACACCGAACCGGTGGTGGTGTTGGTGGTCGGTGAGTTGGTCAGCGCCAAGCCCACGCCGGCCATCGCGCAACTGAACAGCACCAGCACGATGCTTGGATGCGCGGCGCCATTGGCGGCGGCCATGGCCATAAAGCCCGTGCCCATCACCCCCAGACCCAAAGGGATGATGCGTTCGGCGCCGTAGCGCAGGGCCAGGCGCTCGGCCAGCGGCGGTACCAGCAAGGTGGGCAGGGTATAGGCGAGCAGGGCGCCGCCGGTGGTCAGGGTGTCGTAGCCCAGACCTGCCTGGAAGTACAACGGCAGGTAGATCATGAACGGCCAGAAGCTGAAGTTCATGCCGATCGACCCCATCAACGCGCCGTTGAAGCGTTGGAGGCGAAACACCGAGAAGTCGAACATCGGATGGGAGCTGCGCCGCTCAATGAAGACGAACAGCAGCAGCGCGGCCAGCGACAAGCCTGCCCAGCCGAGCATGGCCGGTGCGCCAAAGCCGTTCTCGGTGCCTTGGGTGATGAAGTAAACCAGCGCAAACACCGACAGCGTCAAGGTGACCATGCCGGCGATATCGAGGCGATTGCCGGCTGGATCGCGCGACTCCTGCACGCTGACATGCAGCAGCACCAGGGTCAGCAGCGTGAGCGGCACATGCACGAGAAACACCCAGCGCCAGTCCGCAACTGCCAGGATCAACGCCCCAACCATCGGTCCGAAGCCCAGGCCCAGGCCCGCAATCACACCCCACACCGCGAATGCCCGCGCCCGCGCCGCCGGCTCACGGAACTGGTGCGACAAAATCGCGAACTGGCAGATCATCATCGCCCCGGCACCCACGCCCTGGACGAAACGCGCCCCGATCAGCAGGGACGCGTCTTCGGCCAGCCCACAGGCCAGCGAGGCCAGGCCGAACAGCCACAGGCACAGCACCAGCATGCGTCGCCGGCCAAAGCGGTCGGCCAGCGTACCGGCAGCCATCAGCACGCTGGTGCAGGCCAGGGTGTAGGCGTTCATGATCCATTGGGCATCCTGGAAACCGGTGCCCAGTTGCTGTTCCAGCGTGGGCAGGATCACCGGCACGCTGGAGATTTCCAGGCCGAACATCAGCGCCACGAGGCACACGGCGGTGAGGGCGAGCGCGTTTCTGGCGGAGCTTGATGGGCTGACAGTCGATACAGCGACGGCGGGAGGCATGGGGTCTTCCTTTCGAGAGGGGGAGCGTGCCATTCTCGCGGGAAGTGGATTCTTTATTCGTGACAAGTTTTCATTCAATCAGGGAATTAAAGGCGACAATTACAGCATGGCCACCCCACGTTTTGATGGCGTTGAACTCTTTCTGCAGATCGTCGAGAGCGGCAACCTGACCGAAGCCGCCGAACGGCTGAACCTCACCCGTTCGGCCGTGGGCAAAGGCTTGGCACGACTCGAGGCACGCCTGGGCACGTGCCTGTTGCAGCGTTCCACCCGCCGCCAGCGGTTGACCGAGGACGGGCAGGCCTATTACGAGCATTGCCTGCGCGCGCTGGCCGAGCTGGAAGCGGCCGAATCGGTGCT
>NZ_JAKNRV010000295.1:0-6575 GCF_023072625.1 Pseudomonas emilianonis | reverse complement strand
AGAGAACGTAAGCGGCGCCGGCGAGCCAGCACCAACGATCACCACCAAGGATCGACTGGCACTGGTAACGGTGACGATCAAGGGCACGCCTTATGTGATCGTCGACATCTGCCTTCGGATGCTGCAAACCGTCGCACAAGCGGATGCACGGGACGGCTTGATCGGCGCGCCGAGGACCACGCCCTGGTTGTCGGACGCAGCGGACTTGAAAGGCCTGCGCGTCGCCTACAGCCCCACCTTCGGCTACGTCGACGTCGACCCGCAAGTGGCCAAGGTAGTCGCCGAGGCGGTGGCGGGCCTGGTGCAGTTGGGCGCCCATGTCGAACAGATCGACCCAGGCTTCAGCGACCCGCTGGAGCTGTTCAGCACCTTGTGGGCAGCCGGCGCCGCCCGCCTGACCGGCCCGATGAGCGACGCGCAAAAACACCTGCTCGACCCCGGCCTGCTGCGCATCGCACAGCGCGGCGAGCGCTTGAGCCTGGACGATTTCAGCGCGGCCCTCGAAGCACGGGCAGCGCTGGTGGCGCGGATGGCGGCGTTCCATGAGCACTACGATGTGCTGGTGTCGCCAATGATGCCGATCACCGCGTTCGAGGTCGGGCACAACGTACCGCCAGGTTCCGGGATGCAGGAATGGATGGAGTGGACGCCGTTTACCTACCCCTTCAACCTGACCCAGCAGCCGGCCGCGTCGGTACCGTGCGGGCTGGCGGCGAATGGCTTGCCGGTGGGGTTACACGTGGTGGCGGCGCGGTTTGCCGATGAGACGGTATTGCGGGTTTGCCAGGCATATGCCAAGGCATTCCCGACCGAGCATCTGCCAGCCCCGATCACCGGAGCAGCGTAGATCCAACTGTGGGAGGGGGCTTGCTCCCGATGAGGGTGTGCCAGAACCCGATCAGTCAACTGACACACTGCAATCGGGAGCAAGCCCCCCTCCCACAGTTCTTGATCGCATTCCACTACAATAGGCGCCCATTCATCCCCGGGGGCTTCATGGACATCGAACTGGCACGCACTTTCCTCGAAATCACCCGCTGCGGCAGCCTGGCCGCGGCGGCCGAGAAACTGCACGTCACCCAGACCGCCATCACCGCACGCGTGAAGAACCTCGAAAGCCAGCTAGGCAGCACGCTGTTTGTACGCAACCGCGCCGGTGCGCGCTTGACCGCCGACGGCGAGGCCTTTGTGGTGTACGCCAACCAGTTGCTGCAAACCTGGGAAGCCGCGCGCCGCGACCTGCCATTGCCCGAGGGCTATCGCAATGTGCTGCATATCGGCGGCGAGGTCAGCCTGTGCAACCCGTTGATGCTCGGCTGGGCGAAGGCCTTGCGCGAACATATCCCGGGGCATGCGCTGCGCACGGAAATCCGTGAAGGCGACTACCTGCTGCGCCAATTGGAACTGGGTGTGATCGACGCGGCACTGGTGTTCCAGCCGCAGTACTGGCCGGGGCTGCAAGTGGAGCAGGTGCTGGAAGAAAAACTGATCCTGGTGCAACGGGTGAGCAAGCCGACCCCATACGTGTATATCGATTGGGGCCCGGGGTTTCGCCAGCAGCATGACGCCGCCCTGCCCGACAAGGCCCGCGCCGCGCTGAGTTTCAACCTCGGGCCATTGGCGCTGCAGTACATTCTGGAGCATGGCGGTGCCGGGTATTTCCGTACCCGAGTGGTGCAAAGCTACCTCGACAGCGGCGTGATGCAACGCGTGCCCAAGGCGCCGGAGTTCAGCTTCCCGACGTTCCTGGTGTACTCGCGGGCGCGGGATTCCGCGGTGTTGCAGCAGGCGCTGGAATTGCTGCGTGGCGTGGTCAAGGCGGAAGGTGACTGGTCGCAACGCTGGGACCCGCTGATTTGAATGTTCGCGCCGGAAACTCGCACATCCCCCACCGGCAGCGAAGCTCCCTTCCACGTTCAAATTGGGATGTTGCACCACCTGCGCCAAACCGACCACACAACCAATGCGATACCCCAAATAAAGCCAAGGTAATAGGGCCACAGCGCCCAACGCTTCTGTCGATCCGCTGATTTCTTTTCCAAAATCGCTTATGGTAACGAACCTTTTCGTTCTCACTGAAGTAACTTTCCAACTCGTCGAGTTTTTTATATTCGGCAAATAGCATCAGTCCCAAGAGGATAGACATCCCAACAAACAGCACAATGGTATAGGCGAGAAAAAAATCCATAGTCAGGCCTCCTCTGGTTGAAAGATCTAATCACCATCGATCTCTATGATCTTGCCGCCTAGAACCAAGCCGCATGCACGACGTGCTAATGCAGCGCCTACGCCCTCAGCAGCCTCCTCCACCCTGCCCCGGCGCAGGTGATGATTCAATACATCAAAATGGTCAGTTTTCTGGTGACTCGTACTGTGGCCCATCAGCCAGGATTGCAAACTACTGTAGTCGATTGTCATGTCGTTGATATATCCCCGCGCAATGCCTTACATCCTTGATGCAATGAAGTTGGCGTCGAAATACAGGCAAGCGAATTCCGTCCGAATACAAGCCCGAGGGGGCTCAATTACATTCAGGAAGTTGCCTACAAAAAAAGATCGGCGCCTACAGAAAGTGCTAATACCTGGTCATCTCCAGAGCCCCTTAAACCTCACCGACCCTTCCAGTACGGAATACTCAGGTTCATCCAGGTGGCGGTGAGGACAGGTGAGCTACCATCGGTACCAAATGCTCCAAACGACTGATGCGATCAGCCAAATAAAAGCAAGACGATACGGCCAAAGTGCCCAACGCTTGAGGGATATCGGGATTGAAGCCAGCTCTGCCTCAGTCACATCGCCCCGCTTTACATGCAGTTTGGGCATTCCTAACAATTGATTGATCAAGAGCATGCGCTGAAACCTGTCGATCCGCATATTTCTTCCCCAAAAACGTTTGTTATCGCAAACCAGCTTGTTTTCACTGAAGTAGCTTTCCAACACTTCGAGCTTTTTGCACTCGGCGTATAACATCAGCCCTACGCCAACCAGAGAGCTTATAAACAGTAAAATACTAAAGACGAGAAAAAGATCCATAGTCAGGCCCCCTCGGGTTGAAAGATAAAAACACCATCGATCTCTATAATCTTGCCGCCCAGAAACGCACCGGTATCCCCCCCTGCATTTCCTCCTATATACCCTCCCCCGGCGCCGCCGATAATTCCACACGTCAGTGCTCCGGGGCCTTTAGTTGCAATACCCAAAAAAATCGTACAGGCGCGACGCGTAGCAACAGCACCCGCCGCAGTGAGCCAGGATGCTCCTGCCACCCCACCCGCCAACCTCCCCGTCTCCACATACTTCGCCCGCCGACACTGCGCCTCCCGCCCCACCACACACGCCTCCTTGATCTCCAAACCCGCTGCGCCCACATCCAGCGCCAACCCAATATAAGAGCCCTTGCCCAACCACTTCGACGTCTGCGAAATCGCCTTCACCCGCTGTGCATACCCGGCGATCTCACCTTTATTCAGATAGCTTTTGGTCGAAATCCCCAGCACCTTCTTCAGCGATTGATTGCCGCGCAACCCCGTGCCAAATCGTGCGGCACCGCGCAGTTGCGTGCCCAGCAGCGCCAGCAGCACCTGGCGCTGGCGGATAAACGCCTGGCGATCCAACCCGCCCGCTTTCAGGCGTTGATGCAGACGCTCGATTTCCTCCAACGTGTTCACGACTTCATCCAGGTGCCGCGACCACGCCGATGTTGTACTGCCGATACCTATCGAGCCATACGTCAGAAGGCTCTGCAGCAGGTCGTAGTTATCGATCATCGTCTGTGCAGCCGCGGCATCCAGCTCCAGGTTGCGATCAATTTCCTCGGCATAACGCACCCACCAGGATTCGTTCCAGGAACAACTGACGCTCTCCGTGTCTGGAACAATCACCATCCGCCCCGGCATCACCCACCCACCGCGCAAGTGATGATTCAACACATCAAAATGGTCAGAGTGCTGGCGGCTCACGCCGTGGCCCATCAGCCAGGTTTTCAAACTGCTGTAGCTGATTGGCTTGTCGTTGATGTATCCGCGCGCCATGCCTTACATCCCGAATGCAATGAAGATGGCGTCGGAATATAAGCAAGCGAATACGGCCAGGACACAAGCCCGAGGGGGCTAAATCACATTTGGGAAGTTGCCTACGCAGAAGAGGATCAGCACCTACAGAAAAGTGCTAATACCCGGTCATCTCCAGATACCCAACCCCTCCCTCAAACTGCACCGGTCCTTCCCAGTACGGAATATTGAGGTTCATCCAGGCCTTCGGGTTGACGGCTTCTGTGGTGATATCCAGCTGTTTGCCGGGAATTTTCAGCGACCAGCGTGTGGGAATACGCCGCCCGTCGATGTCAGTGGTGGCCAGTGGCGTAAGTTGGATATCGGCATTGTGCAAGGTTTGGGTATGGCCCTCGCGGTCGATCCAGGTGCCGGTGAGATAACCCGTGCCGTCCTTTTGTCTTACGCGAAACAGCATCAACTGCTCGCCACGGTCCAGGTGCAGGGAAAACCAGTCCCAGCCGGTCTGGCTGGCGGCCAGGGGTTGGCTGCTCCACTCGCGGTCGAGCCAGGCCGGGCCCGTGACCTGGTACACCTTGCCGTCGAGACTGATGCTGCCGTTGGCGGTGAAAAACGGCTGACTGTAGTAGTACGATGCCTGGCCTTGGTCGGACTTGCGGCTGTAGCCGTTGTCGCCTTGCAGCACCAACGGGCGACTGGACGTCAGGTGCAAGTCGTAGGCGAATTGCGCGCCACTGGCCTTGAGCAGCATGTCCGCCAAGGGGCCGGTTGCGCCTGGGCGGGTGGCGAAGTTCCAGTCGTCGATCCAGGCACTGAACGGCGCGGCCTGGGCCCCGGCCTGGCCGACACCACCGCGAGCGTAGCGCTCGGCGGCGTAGTGCCGGGTGGCCGAGGTGACGGCGGCGTGGCCGAGCCAGATCGTTGAATCCTGCCAGCCCGATTGCGTCGGCCCGGCCTTGAGAGCATTGCGAAACAAGGTCCATTGCACGCCGAATACATGGCCCTGGGCGTCTTTCAGGTTAGCGGTGACGTACCACCACTCGATGCGAAAACCGGCATGGGGGCCGTGATCCTCGGGAAAATTGAAGACCTTGCCGGGCAGCACCTGGGCAAAATCTGCCGCCTGACTGCCCAGGCCGGCGAAACTTTCCTCGGGCGCGGGGGCTTTGTCACAGCCGCTCACCAGCAACAAAACGACGCACAGCAGCGCCTTAATCTTCATGGGCGAACGTCCTCAGCAAATCCGCCGGGCGACTGCGGTACAACTGCCACAGCGGCCATGCCGACGCCAGCAACGTGGCAAGCAGCGCCAACCCCAGCAGTTGCGCCAGTTGCCAGGGGAAAATATGCAATGGCAGGCGCCAGCCAAATGCCTGCACATTGATCACCGCATCCAGGCACCACGCCAACAGCAACCCCAAGGGCAAGGCCAGCAGCAGCGTCAGCACCGCCAACAACCAGGTCTGCCCCAGGTTGAGCAGCATCAATTGCCGGCGCGTTACGCCCAATGCCCACAGCGGTGCGAGTTGGCCGAGGCGGCTTTGGCTCTGGGTCAGCAGGCTGATGAACAGCGCCACGCCTGCCACGCCGAGGGTCAGGCTATTCAGCGCGGCGGTGGCGGCGAAGGTGCGCTCGAAGACCTGGCTCGACCAGCCTTTGAGTTGCTGCTGGTCAACGATACGGCTGTCGTCCAGGGCAAACTCGCGCTGCACTTCACGCACCAGCGGCGCGACGTTTTGCGGGAGTACACGCAGGTTGAAGCGCGCCGGCGACAGCGTCGGCCAATGCGCCAACAGGTGCTGCGCATTGACCAGTACGTGGCCTTTGGGGTTGCCATAGTCGGCGTAGATCCCCACCACCTGGGGCGACCACACACCCTGGGGCGTGGGGATGTCAACGGCGTCGCCCACTTGCACGTTCAAGCGCCGCGCCAGTTGCTCGCTGAGCATCAGCGTGTCATTGCGCAGTAGTTGGTCCCACGGCGCACGCGCCGCTTCCAGCAACGGCCAGTGCTGGCGATAGGTCGGGGCGTCGACCACGCCGAACACATCCGCCGGCCAGCCCCGCAATTGCACGGCGACTTGCCAGGTGGGCAGCACCGCCTGCACCAGCGGTTGTTGCGTGAGCCAGGTATTCAACTGTTCGGCCTGGGCCGGGTTGTGTGGGTTGATGTACAGCTCGGCGGTGAGGCGTTGTTCCAGCCAGTTGTTGAAGGTCAGGCGAAAGCCCGAGGTCATGGAGCCCGCGCCGATGTTGGCCGCCAGCGCCAACAGCAACGCCATCAGCGCCAGGCTCAAGGCCGGCAACTGTTGGCGGCAGTCGGCAAGAAACCATTGTCCGAGCACCGAGCGGCTGCGCCCCAACAGCGCTTTCAACAGTGCATTGAGCAGCACCGGCAGCCCCAACGCGGCACCGAGCAGCAAGGCCGCCATTAGCACAAACCCAGCGGCCAGACTGTCGCCCCACCACAGCGCCAACAGCGCGATCAGCAACGCCGCACTCGCCACCCAGCCCTGACGCCGCAACCAGCGCCCATGGGCCTCATGCCAGGCCTGGGGATTGGCC
>NZ_JAKNRV010000294.1:0-6577 GCF_023072625.1 Pseudomonas emilianonis | reverse complement strand
TAGACCGTGTCTTCGCGGTCGATCCGCGAGTTGCCACGGGAACGGTCGTTGTACACCAGCAGCAATTCCAGGCCCATGTGCTGGTTGATCAGTTGATGCAGCTGCAGCAGGTCCGTGGTTTCCAGCGTGGGGATCTGCTTGAGCGGGTTGATACGCGCGAGCGCTTCGCTGCCCTCGCCGTCCTGCCAGGAACTGGCGTCCACCCGATGCCATGGCACCGCGCAACGCTGCAGGGCAATTTCGATCATGCATGAGCCGGAGTCGTCGGTGCCGTAGAGCGTGTACATGGGACTTCCTCCTTGGTGTCGCGTAGAAATTACCGAGCACGCCAACAGCGTAGACGCTCACCCGCGCGAGGCAAACGGGTTAGAACAGGCCCATTTGCCCACCGACCAGGGTGCCGAAGTCGTCATTCACAAACGGCAGAATCGCATCGGCCACTGGCTGCAATTGCCGGGTGACGTAGTGGTCGTAGTCGATCGGTGCCTGGCGCACTTCCAGCGGTTCCGGGCCGTTGACGCTGATCACGTAGCTGATCCAGCCGCCGCGCTGGTACTGACGCGGGCGGTTCATGCGGTCGTTGTAGTCGTCGGCCAGGCGCGCAGCGCGCACGTGCGGCGGGACGTTGCGCTCGTAGTCGTCCAACCGCCGGCGCAGGCGCTTGCGGTAGATCAGCAGCTCGTCGAATTCGCCGCTCAAGGTGCGCCGCACGTAGTCGCGCACGTAATCCTGATAGGGCTGGCGGTGGAAGATACGATGGTAGAGCTCCTGCTGGAATTGCCGGGCCAGGGGCGACCAGTCGCTGCGCACGGTTTCCAGGCCCTTGTAGACCATCTCTTCGCTGCCGTCGCCGCGCACCACCAAGCCGGCGTAACGCTTCTTGCTGCCCTCCTCGGCGCCGCGAATGGTCGGCATGAGGAAGCGCGTGAAGTGGGTTTCGTATTGCAACTCCAGGGCGCTGTGCAGGCCGAATGCAGTGTGCAAATGCGCGCGCCACCAATCGTTGACGTGTTGCACCAGCGCCTGGCCGATGCGGCTGGCGTCCTCCTGGGAGTGCGCGCCACCGAGCCAGACGAAGGTGGAATCGGTGTCGCCGTAGATCACTTCATAGCCCTGAGCTTCGACCAGTTCGCGGGTCTGGCGCATGATCTGATGGCCGCGCAGGGTGATCGACGACGCCAGGCGCGTATCGAAGAACCGGCAACCGCTGGAACCGAGTACGCCGTAGAAGGCGTTCATGATGATTTTCAGCGCTTGGGACAACGGCGCATTGCGTTCGCGCTTGGCCTCTTCGCGGCCTTCGGAGATGCGCGCGACGATGGCCGGCAGGCAGTGCCGGGTGCGGGAAAACCGGGCGCCGCGAAAGCCTTCCACTGACTCGCTGTCATCGGGGTGCTTGAGGCCTTCGATCAGGCCCACGGGGTCGATCAGGAAGCTGCGGATAATCGACGGGTAGAGGCTTTTGTAGTCCAGCACCAACACCGATTCGTAGAGGCCGGGGCGTGAATCCATGACAAATCCGCCGGGGCTGGCCTGGGGCGGTTTGTCGCCCAGGTTCGGCGCGACGAAGCCTTGGCGGTGCATCAGCGGCAGGTACAGGTGAGTGAATGCGGCCACGGAGCCACCGTTGCGGTCGGCCGGCAAGCCGGTGACGCTGGCCCGTTCCAGCAGGAACTTGAGCAGCTCGGTCTTCTCGAAAATCCGCGTGACCAGCTCGCAATCCTTGAGGTTGTAACGCGCCAGGGCCGGCTTGTCCTCGGCGAACATGCGGTTGATTTCGTCCATGCGCTGGTAGGGCGTGGAGATGTCCTTGCCTTCGCCGAGCAGGGTTTGCGCGACGTTTTCCAGGCTGAAGGATTCAAAACTCCAGGTGGCCGAGCGCAGCGCTTCGATACCGTCGATGATCAGCCGCCCCGCCGCGGCCGCGAAGTAATGATTGCGGCTGCCGTGCTCGCGCCAGGCCATGGGCTCATCGCCACGGCCGAGCAAGAGTGGCACGTTGAGGCGCTGGGCGTGTTCGTGGAGCACGCGCAGGTCGAACTGCACCACATTCCAGCCGATGATCGCGTCGGGGTCATGCGTGGCGAGCCATTGGTTGAGGCGCTCGAGCAATTGGCCGCGGGTGTCGCAATAGTCGAGCTTGAAGTCCACCGCATCGGTTTTGTTCGGCGGGCCGAGCATGTACACCTGGCGCTCGCCACAGCCTTCGAGGGCGATGGAATACAGATCGCCCTGGGCGGTGGTCTCGATGTCCAGGGACACCAGCTTGAGCGGCGGGCGATAGTCGGGCGCGGGTTTCATCTGCGCGTCGAGCAGCGCGCCCGTGGCGTCGGGGGTGCCGTCGAACCACACGGGGGCGGTGATGAAACGCTCCATCATGTAACGCTCGGGCGGGCGCACGTCACCTTCGTAGACATCGACACCGGCGGCGCGCAGGCGCTTTTCCAGGTCCATCAGTTGCCGATGCTGGCGGGTGTAGAGGCCCAACACCTTGCGGTGATGGAAATCGCACAGCTCCAGCGGGCGCAATTTGATATCGCGCTCGCCCTTGAGCAGCCAATCCAGCGGTTTGCGATGGGCTTCGGGGATGAACATCACCGAGCTTTGCACGGGGAGGCGGATAAACCTCGGCCCCTGGTCGGTGGCCAGCCAGAAGCTGACCTGCGTCCCCGCCGGGGTATCGCGCCAATGCCGGGTCAGGACAAAACCCTGCTGTAAATCCACCGTGACGCACCTCAGGAATCACTTTCAGGGCGTGATTCTACCCGGCATCCGGCCAAACGCGGCACGTTAACGCGCACACAGCGCGCAATCGCCTCAGGCGATGCCTTGGTGGAAGTGGCTCAGGTAGCCTTCGATATTGCGCATTTGCTCGTCCCATCCGCGGGAATTCATTTTGAAGGCTTTCAGGCGGCGGGCTTCGGGCACTGTGTCGAAGCCGGATTCAACGACCCGCAGCAAAATGCCCGGGGCGCGGTCTTCAACGGTGAACTCCACCAGCGTCGGTGTTTCCTTGTCGTAGTCGATGCCTTTTTCTACGGCGAAGGGGTGCCACGAGAACGAAAACCGCGTCTGCGGCAAGATGTGTTCGATCCTGGCCTTCCAGATCACGTGTTCGTAACCTGGGTAAGTGATCGGCGCTTCGATCGTTTCCCCGGCGACAAAGGTCTTGCCCTTGAGGGCGATGCCAAACCAGCGGCCGAATTGCTCGGCATCGGTGAGCGCCTCCCACACCTTTTTGCGTGGAGCGTTCAGTAGGACTTTCCGTTCGATTCGATCTGATACGTGCATACGTCACCTCCTCCATTGACAGTAGGCGACATCGACCAATGCGCAACCTTGGGTTCTGCGCGATGATGATGCCCCCATCGTTGACCCGGCCATAGGTTATGACTGACCCGTTGAATGGAAGTTGCTTCTGTAAAGCCGTGCGCTACCAGGTGGACAGCCTGGACATGCCCATCAGCCACTGCCACTGCGATAGCTGTCGCAAGGTGCATGCGGCGGCGTTTGTGAGCACCGCCGGCGTGATGCGTGAACATTTTCGCTGGACGCAGGGCGAGGAACTGTTGGCGGCCTTCGAATCTTCGCCAGGCAAATTCAGGCGTTTCTGCTCACGCTGTGGCTCACATCTGATGGCCGAGCGTGGGCATCAGCCCCATGTGATTGTGCGGGTGGCGACGCTGGACGATGATCCGGGCGTCAGGCCCACCGCGCATATCTGGACGGCCCATGATGTGCCGTGGCTGGCACATGAGGGCGTGGAGCACTGGGACGAATGGCAGGTGTGAGTCAGACGTGGGGATCGCCGGGGGCTTTGCTCGGCGTCGCATATTGCGGCTTCAGGTGGCCTTCGTGGTCGAGCAGCCAGGCGTCCATGATCTGGCGCACCACCGGGCCTGCGACGCGGCCACCGGCCTCGCCGTTTTCGATCATCACCGAAATCACGATTTGAGGGTGTTCCGCCGGCGCAAACCCGACAAACAGCGCGTTATCACGGTGGCGCTCCAGGGTTTTGTCGCGGTTGTAGCGCTCACCCTGCTTGATCGCCACCACCTGCGCGGTACCACTCTTGCCGGCAATCCGGTATTGAGCACCCTGCGCGGCCGCCCGGGCGATCCCGCGGGGATCGTGCATCACCAGTTGCATCCCGTGGTTGACCTGTTCCCAGTCACGCGGGTCCTTGAGGACCACGTTGGGCATCGGGTGCTCATCCACTGGCGCCACGCCGTTGATAGTCTTGGCCAGGCGCGGTCGATTCCATACGCCTTTATTGGCAATCAACGCGGTGGCCTGGGCCAATTGCAGCGGCGTGACCTGCATATAACCCTGGCCAATGCCGAGGATCACCGTTTCGCCCGGGAACCAGGGTTGGCGCCGTGTCGCGCGCTTCCAGGCCTGGGACGGCATCAGGCCAGCTGACTCTTCGAACATGTCCAGGGAGACTTTCTGGCCGAGGCCGAATTCGGCCAGGTAGTCATGTAGGCGGTCGATGCCCAGCTTGTGGGCCAGGTCGTAAAAATAGGTGTCGTTGGAGCGCATGATGGCCGCGTCCATATCCACCCAACCATCACCGCTGTGGTTCCAGTTGCGGTATTTGTGGTCAAAGTCGGGCAATTGGTAGTAACCGGGGTCGAACACACGGGTCTGTGCGGTCACTACCCCGCTGTCGAGACCCGCGATGGCCACTTCCGGCTTGATGGTCGAGCCCGGCGCATAGAGACCGCGCAGGACGCGGTTGAACAGCGGACGGTCGATGGAATCATGCAGGGCCGCATATTCCTTGAAGCTGATGCCGGTGACGAACAGGTTGGGGTCGAAGCTGGGCTTGCTGACCATGGCCAGTACTTCGCCGGTTTGCGGGTCGAGGGCCACCACGGAGCCACGGCGATCGCCCAAGGCTTCTTCAGCCGCTTCCTGGAGTTTGACGTCGAGGCTCAGCACGATGTTTTTGCCGGGGATCGGGTCGGTATGCTTGAGCACGCGCAGTACGCGTCCCTGGGCGTTGGTCTCGACTTCTTCATAGCCGACATGGCCATGCAGCTCTGACTCGTAGAACCGCTCGATGCCAGTCTTACCGATGGACTGCGTGCCGCGGTACTCCACCGAGTCGAGGGTCTTGGATTCTTTTTCGTTGATGCGGCCAACGTAACCGATGGAGTGAGCGAAGTGCGCGCCCAGGGGATAGTGGCGAACGAATTGCGGTTCGACGTCTACGCCGGGCAAGCGGAATTCGTTGACGGCGAGTTCGGCGATCTGTTCTTCGGTCAGCTCATAAAACAACGTAACCGGCACAAAAGGATGCCGCGCCTGCTTCAGCGCCTTGTCGAACACGGCGCGGTCTTCTGATGGTAGGTGCAGCAGACTGACGATCGCGTCCAGCTCGCCCTTGAGGTCGGTGGTGCGCTCGCGGGTGATGATCAGGTTGTAGCTTGGGCGGTTGTCAGCCAGCACAACGCCGTTGCGGTCATAGATCAAGCCACGAGTCGGCGTGATGGGCAGTACGTGGACACGGTTGTTTTCAGAAATCGTCGAGTGATAGTCGAATTGCACCACCTGCAGGAAATACAGGCGACCCACCAGGGCACAGGTGATGCCGATCACCAACAAGGCGCAGGCGAGCAGGCGTTTGTTGACCAGGCGGTTTTCGTTTTCGTGGTCTTTGATCGGTATCGGTTCAGGCATTTCTACAGCATCTCGTTGAAAAAGGTCGACGCCGCGTCCTGCGGATGAAAGATCAATCCTTGTGAAAATGTGCTGCACCATAGCAAAAATGCAGAAATACTTTGCATCGATTTCCCAAACGGTAGCCTGGAAGGGCCGTGTGGTGCCGTTGAGTCAGGCGGCACCGAGCATCGGGGTATGAGGCCACTGTTGCCAGATGGCGACGGTGGCCTCGAACAGCAGGATGGATTTCAGATCCACTGGTCGTTCAAGGCTGTGCGGTTTCCCCCTTCATGGCCGGTGTTCAAGATGCCGCGAGGTTCGATCATCATCAGTTTGGCTTCGCCTTCGGCGGCCGTCCGGTGCTCTATTCCGCGAGGAACGACATACAACTCCCCCGGCGCCACATACACGGGACCTTCCGGAAGGTCGATACGCAGTATCCCTTCAAGCACGAGAAACGCCTCGTCGGTTTCTGGATGTGAGTGCCAGATGAACTCGCCTTCGATGCGTACAACCTTGAACTGATAGTCGTTCATCTCGGCTACGACTCTCGGGCTCCACTGTTCACTGATGAGCGAAGCCTTTTGCGCGAGATTTACAGGTTGTGCTGAGTGCTGTTGCTGAGCCATGACCAATCCTCTGGTAGGTGAGAGTTGTCAGGCTATCGAAGGAAGGGTCAACCGTTCTTGTATGATCTTGCAGTTTGAAGATCGCGGCACAAACGCTCAAAGGACCTTTACTAAACCACGGCAAGGACGCAGTGAAGACTATCGCGATGAGCCTCTTCGCACTTTCCAAGCAGACAAACAAAACCCCTGTCTGCGTGAGCAAACAGGGGTTCTGGAATTTAATCTTGACGATGACCTACTCTCACATGGGGAAACCCCACACTACCATCGGCGATGCATCG
>NZ_JAKNRV010000293.1:0-6617 GCF_023072625.1 Pseudomonas emilianonis | reverse complement strand
TGTTTGCCCGCAGCGTGGCGTCGCGCAGCGCGTTACAAGGCGACGGGCTGCATATGGACGAACTGGGGAGCCGCTCCCTGGGCGAACTGCTGTTCTGCGACCGCGCGTTCACGCGCCGGGCGATCGAGGTCTGCCATTACCCTCGCCCATGGTTGCCCACAGCGGATCAGGTCGACGGACTGTGGGCGCGCCGCTCGCGGTTCGATCGTGGGACGCTGAGCGTACTGGTCGCCGAAATCTTCCTGCCGAGCCTGTGGCATGCGGTGCATGACCACCCGGAGAACTGCTGATGTATCGACGCCTGCTCAAATCCTTGAACCGTCTGAACCCCAGGGCCTGGGATTTCATTCAGTTGACCCGCATGGACAAACCCATCGGCATCTACCTGCTGCTGTGGCCGACGCTGTGGGCGCTGTGGATCGCCGGCAAGGGCTCGCCGTCCTTGAGCAATATCGTGATTTTCGTGCTCGGCGTGGTGCTGACCCGCGCCGGTGGCTGCGTGATCAATGACTGGGCCGACCGCAAGGTCGACGGCCATGTGAAGCGCACCGAGCAACGCCCGCTGGTCAGCGGCAAGATCAGCTCGAAAGAGGCGCTGGTATTTTTCGCGCTGCTGATGGGCATCAGCTTCCTGCTGGTGCTGCTGACCAACGCGACGACCATCCTGCTGTCCCTCGGCGGCCTGGCGCTGGCGGCAAGCTATCCGTTCATGAAGCGCTACACCTATTACCCGCAGGTGGTGCTGGGCGCGGCGTTTTCCTGGGGCATGCCGATGGCGTTCACCGCCGAGACCGGCAGCCTGCCTGCCGCCGCGTGGCTGCTGTATATCGCCAATGTGCTGTGGACGGTGGGCTACGACACCTATTACGCCATGACGGACCGCGACGACGACTTGAAGATCGGCGTGAAATCCACCGCCATTCTGTTTGGCGACGCCGACCGGGTGATCATTCTGACCCTGCAAGGCCTGGCGCTCGCGTGCCTGCTACTGGCAGGGGCGCGGTTCGAGTTGGGCGGCTGGTTCCACTTGGGGTTGCTGGCGGCGGCGGGCTGTTTTGCCTGGGAATTCTGGTACACCCGCGACAGGGACCGGATGAAGTGCTTCAAGGCGTTTTTGCACAACCACTGGGCAGGGTTGGCGATCTTTGTCGGGATTGTCGCGGATTACGGGTTTCGATGAGGAGCCAGGCCCCTCATCGCTAGGGGCTGAACTATGGCTTGGCGACTTTCCAGGCCCCGTCCATCTTGCCTTCACCGGTCATGTCGCCGGCCTTCTTGTCCATGACGAAGGTGTAGAGCGGCTTGCCGCTGTAGGCCCACTGACTCTTTTGATCGTCACGGGTGATCACGGTCCACTTGCCCATAGGCTTGTCGGTGGATTCAGCCATCAACGGCGGCCAGTTGGCGGCGCACTTATCGTTGCACATGGATTTGCCATCGGCATCCTTGGCGAAGGTGTAGAGCGTCATGCCTTTTTGATCGACCAGTATCCCGTCTTTGGTCATCGCAGGGTCGGCGGCAAACGCCAATGTCGGCAGCGTCAACGCCGCCGTGACCAGCAGGGCCTTCCAGGAAAAAGTACTGTAAGTCATCGGAACCTTCCTTTTGTGGTTGTCAGGATTCGGACCCAAAGCGTAGTCCACGGAGGCGGGAATTGCGCAAGCAGCTAAATTACTGTCACACGACTGCAATAATTCCGTTATCTAATGCGGCGCAAGACAGTTAAATGACATGAGGATTTTAGGCATGGTTGGCAGGAGCATTCTGATCGTCGACGACGAAGCGCCCATTCGCGAGATGATCGCCGTCGCGTTGGAAATGGCCGGCTATGACTGCCTCGAGGCCGAGAACTCGCAGCAGGCCCATGCCATTATTGTCGACCGCAAACCGGACCTGATCCTACTGGACTGGATGCTGCCCGGCACCTCCGGCATCGAACTGGCCCGCCGCCTCAAGCGTGACGAGCTGACCGGCGATATCCCGATCATCATGCTCACCGCCAAGGGCGAAGAGGACAACAAGATCCAGGGCCTGGAAGTCGGCGCCGATGACTACATCACCAAGCCGTTTTCCCCACGGGAACTGGTCGCACGCCTGAAAGCCGTACTGCGGCGTGCCGGCCCTACCGATGGCGAAGCACCGATCGAAGTCGGCGGCCTGTTGCTGGACCCGATCAGCCACCGCGTGACCATCGACGGCAAGCCCGCCGAGATGGGCCCGACCGAATACCGCCTGCTGCAGTTCTTCATGACCCATCAGGAGCGCGCCTACACGCGTGGCCAGTTGCTGGACCAAGTGTGGGGCGGCAACGTGTACGTGGAAGAACGCACCGTGGACGTGCATATCCGTCGCCTGCGCAAAGCCTTGGGCGATGCCTACGAGAATCTGGTACAAACCGTGCGCGGCACCGGCTATCGGTTTTCCACCAAGGGCTGAGCCAGCCGGTTTCTGAACTCAAGAGCCTGACTTAACAGCTGACAAGGACGCATGTTCAAGTGAACCAAAACTGGCATGGCACGCTGATCCGCCACCTGCTGCTGTTGATCACCGGCTGCCTGCTGGTAGGCCTGATCAGCGGCCAATACGGCTGGAGCCTGGCCGTCGGCATTGGCCTGTACCTGGGCTGGACCCTCAAGCAATTGCTGCGCCTGCATGAATGGCTGCGCCAGCACAAACCCGATGAAGCACCACCCGATGGCTACGGCCTGTGGGGCGAGGTGTTTGACAGCATCTACCACCTGCAACGCCGCGACCAACGGGTGCGCGGGCGCCTGCAAGC
Source organism: Pseudomonas emilianonis (assembly GCF_023072625.1). NCBI lineage: Bacteria > Pseudomonadati > Pseudomonadota > Gammaproteobacteria > Pseudomonadales > Pseudomonadaceae > Pseudomonas > Pseudomonas emilianonis. The sequence goes on along the minus strand of NZ_JAKNRV010000293.1, from coordinate 3,838 downwards.
GGTGATCGACCGCGTACAGGAATCCACCGCCGCGCTGAAAGACGCGGTGATCATGCTCGACAGCGACGGCAACCTCGAATGGTGGAACCGCGCCGCCGAGACCCTGCTGGGCCTCAAGACGCCCCAGGACAGCGGCCAGCCGGTGACCAACCTGGTCCGCCACCCGCGCTTCAAGGAATACTTCGAGCAGGAAAATTACGAAGAAGCCCTGGAAATCCCCTCGCCCACCAACGACCGCGTGCGCATCCAGCTGTACCTGACGCGCTACGGCAACAACGAACATTTGATGCTGGTACGCGACGTGACCCGCATCCACCAGTTGGAACAGATGCGCAAGGACTTCGTCGCCAACGTCTCCCACGAGCTGCGCACCCCCCTGACGGTGATCTGCGGCTACCTGGAGACGCTGCTGGACAACGTCGACGAGATCAACCCGCGCTGGAGCCGTGCCCTGCAGCAAATGCAGCAGCAAGGCTCGCGCATGCAAACTCTGCTCAATGACTTGCTGTTGCTGGCCAAGCTGGAGGCGACCGATTACCCCTCGGATAGCCACCCGGTGGCGGTGCAAAGCCTGTTGCAGACCATCAAGAACGACGCACAGGCCCTCTCTGGCGAGCGCGGGCAACAGATCACCCTGGAAGCCGACCCGTCGATACTGCTCAAGGGCAGCGAAGGCGAATTGCGTAGCGCGTTTTCCAACCTGGTGTTCAACGCCGTGAAATACACCCAGGACAAGGGCAATATCCGCATCCACTGGTGGGCCGACGCGCAGGGCGCGCACCTGAGTGTGCAGGACTCCGGCATCGGCATCGACGCCAAGCACCTGCCGCGCCTGACCGAACGTTTCTACCGCGTCGACTCCAGCCGCAACTCCAACACCGGCGGCACCGGGCTGGGCCTGGCGATCGTCAAGCATGTGCTACTGCGCCACCGCGCCCGCCTGGAAATCAGCAGCGTGCTCGGCCACGGCAGCACCTTTACCTGCCATTTTCCGCCTGCCCAGGTGACCCGTTCGCGGATGGTCGTGAATGATGAGTAACCCGCACACTCCCACATGTGGATTTGTAGGGTTTCGGAGATAGCATTCCTGGCCCCGTCAGGCAGCGAGTACTAGGCAAGCGCTGCGCCAGACGCTACATTGGCCGACTTGCGTCTGCCTTTCAGGCGCTCCTGTCACCCCTATTGAACACACGGAACCCGCAAAACCCCATCATGGACCCTTCCCCAAGTATCACCCTCGCCACGCTCTTCGCCGATTTCGGCATGATTCTCTTTGCACTGATCCTGGTACTGCTCAACGGTTTCTTCGTTGCGGCAGAGTTTGCCATGGTCAAATTGCGCTCCACGCGGGTCGAGGCCATCGCCCACACCAACGGTTGGCGCGGGCAGATCCTGCGCACCGTACACAGCCAGCTCGACGCCTACCTGTCGGCCTGCCAGTTGGGTATCACCCTCGCCTCCCTGGGCCTGGGCTGGGTCGGTGAGCCGGCCTTTGCGCATATCCTCGAGCCGCTGCTGGGCGCCGTCGGCGTCGAGTCGCCGGAAGTGATCAAGGGCGTGTCGTTCTTTTCCGCCTTCTTCCTGATTTCCTACCTGCACATCGTGGTTGGTGAGTTGGCCCCCAAATCCTGGGCCATTCGCAAGCCTGAATTGCTGTCGCTATGGACGGCGGTGCCGCTGTACCTGTTCTACTGGGCCATGTACCCGGCGATCTACCTGCTCAACGCCAGCGCCAACGGCATCCTGCGTATCGCCGGGCAAGGCGAACCCGGCCCGCACCATGATCACCAATACAGCCGCGAAGAACTCAAGCTGATCCTGCACTCCAGCCGTGGCCAGGACCCTAGCGACCAAGGCATGCGCGTATTGGCCTCGGCCGTGGAAATGGGCGAGTTGGAAGTGGTGGACTGGGCCAACTCGCGGGAAGACCTGGTAACCCTGGACTTCAACGCCCCGCTCAAGGAAATCCTCGCGCTGTTCCGTCGCCACAAATTCAGCCGTTATCCGGTGTATGACGCGCAGCGCAACGAGTTTGTCGGCCTGCTGCACATCAAGGACCTGCTGCTGGAACTGGCGAACCTGGACCACATCCCCGAGTCGTTCAACCTGGCCGAACTGACCCGCCCGCTGGAGCGCGTGTCGCGGCACATGCCGCTGTCGCAGTTGCTGGAGCACTTCCGCAAAGGCGGCGCGCACTTCGCCCTGGTGGAAGAGGCCGACGGCAATATCATCGGCTACCTGACCATGGAAGACGTGCTCGAAGTGCTGGTGGGCGATATCCAGGACGAACACCGCAAGGCCGAACGCGGCATCCTCGCCTACCAGCCGGGCAAACTGCTGGTACGCGGCGATACGCCGCTGTTCAAGGTAGAACGCCTGCTGGGCGTCGACCTCGACCACATCGAAGCGGAAACCCTGGCCGGGCTGGTCTACGACACCCTCAAGCGGGTGCCGGAAGAGGAAGAAGTGCTCGAGGTTGAAGGCCTGCGGATCATCATCAAGAAGATGAAAGGGCCGAAGATCGTGCTGGCCAAGGTCCTGCTGCTGGACTGACCCTCAATTGCCCAATGCAAAATTGGGCAGCACCCCCACGGGCTGGTTGAACTCATACGGGATCGACACCAGCCCCGCCTCGGTACTCTGCTGCACCACAAAGTGCAGGTGCGGCCCGCTGCTGTTGCCGGTATTGCCCGACAACGCCAGCGCACCGCCCAGCGCCACCCGCTGCCCGACTCTGACGCTGACCGAACCTTGTTTGAGGTGCAGGTACACGCCCTGGGTGCCGTCATCGTGCTGCACTCGCACGAAATTCCCTGACGCATCGTTGCCGCGCCCGGCCTGGCTATTTTCGATCTTCACCACCACACCGCTGCGCGCCGCAATGATCGGCGTGCCTTCGGGCATGGCAATGTCCATGGCGTAGCGGCTTTTGGCGTCGGTATGGCTGAAGTTGCCGTTGGGGCCTTGGGTCAGGCGAAAGGGTCCACCGCGCCAAGGCAACGGGTAGCGGTAGGCTTGCAGCGAGTAACCGGGTTTTGGCCGCTCAAGCACCGGCCGTTGCACACGCTCGGCCCTGCGCTCCTGGATCACGAACGCTTGGGCGCCGGGGGTTTGCCGGTCGCTGAAAAACACCTCGCCGTTGGCGTCGGTGGATTTGTAGAGGGTCATGGCCGGGGTCGACGTGGCGACCGTGGCCAGCCCACAGAACAGCAATAGGCGAAGGAGCATGGCGCGAACCTGCCGGGGAGACTGAACGGCAGGCTAGCAAGCCTTGATGACAAGACTGTGTGAGGCTCAACCCGGACTGCAGCCGGATACGATAGCTGCAACAGCGAACTTCAAATGTGGGAGGGGCGGTGCGACGATTCGATTTGCTCCCGATTGAGCGGTATCAATCAGCTTATGCGGCGACTGACCCACTGCCATCGGGAGCAAGCCCCCTCCCACACGGGACGGGTGGCGGGCTGTGAATCAGGCGCCCGGCACAAAATGCTTCTGCGCCGTACCCCGCGCGATCAGCCGCGAGATGTAGTCCAGCTTCTGCGCGTCCTGGTCGATAAAGCGGAAGGTCAGTTGCAGCCAGTCGCTGTCGGGCTTGGGCTCGAAGGCAACGATGGCGTGCAGGTAGCCGTTGAGGCGCGCGACTTCGGCGTTGTCGCCTTGCTCAAGGTCGAGCACCGCGCTTTCCAGCACTTGGGGCAGGACCTCACTGCGACGGACCACCAGCAGCGCTTCCTTGATGCTCAGGCCCTTGATCACGCATTGCTGGGTGCCGCTGGACAGGCGCAACTGGCCCTGTCCACGACCGCTGGCAGGCGCAGCGGCCGCAGCCGCCGGT
>NZ_JAKNRV010000292.1:0-6704 GCF_023072625.1 Pseudomonas emilianonis | reverse complement strand
GGGTGCGGCAGGCGCTTCATCATCAAGTAACAGGGCAAGCAGTTCATCGCGGTCGATATCGGTCATGGTCAATCCAATCCGGAATAAAGGGGACCGGCCTCAGCCGGTCCATTGTCAGTGGGTCGCCAGGCCTTTGGCGGTGCGGGCCTTGTCCAGCAGCTCTGCGCGTTCCTGATCGCTAAGGCTGTCCAGTTCGCGGCGCGTAGGTCAGGGCATCGAGCGGCGCGTGTTGCAGCAGGATTTGCTCGAAGCCACGGTACATGGTGGCGTTGACCCGCGCCGAACGCACGCAGCCCTCTTCCACTTCCAGTTGTACTTCCAGATCGCCTTCAACCCGATTGAACGGGCCGACCACCAAACGTGACATGCAAACTCCTAACGGCGTGGTGTGCGTACCGACGGCGCGATCAGCGGGTGATCGGAAGTCGCATTCTGCTTGACGCGCTTGGGGGTGGCTGACTTGGACAGCGCCGACAGGGCGACGAACCATGCCTTGGGCATGTCGATGGGCAGCCCGATGGGAATGCCCGCCAGTTTCGGCGTGCGCTGAAAGGCGTGCCCCGGCTCTTCGAAGCCTGGGGCGGTGCAGTTGATGCAGGCAAATCCACCACGGGTGCAAGAGCCTTCGCCATTCCACAAGCGGGTATTGCAGTCGCCGTGAGCCTGGGTGCCTTTGCAGCCGAGGTTTTCCATCATGCAGCCCAGGTCCGAGGGTTTTTCCGCACTGGCTTTGTATTCGTAGAACTCGTTGCGCGTGCAGCCCTGGTGCACCAGTTGGTCGGCGTAGAAACGCGGACGTCCGAGGATGTCCAGATCGGCTTCCTCGAACAACCCGGCGGCCAGCCCCATCAAGGTGTCGGTCACCCAGCCAGGGTGCGTGGGGCAACCGGCCACATTGATCACCGGCAAGCCGCGCAACGAACGATAGTCGGCGCCCAGAAGACCGCCGCGATGCTCACCGTCAAATTGCAGGCCGCAGGCGTCGGTCGGGTTGCTGCCCGCAGCGGTGATGCCGCCGTAGGCAGCACAGGTGCCGATACCCAAGGTGTATTGGGCCACCGCCGCGAGTTTGCGCACCCAGTCGATCATCGGCGCATCGGTGCCAGCCAGCATGTGAAAGCGTCCGGTGCCGTTCGGACCGCGCAGCAATGAGCCTTCTATGCACAAGGCATCGAGCCGGGTGCGACCTTGCAGGCAGTCATCGAGGATACCCAGCACCTGATCACCGCTTTCAAGGGACAGCGATGGATGCCAGAGCAACTCGATCCCCGCACTGCGCCACATCGCGGAAAAGTCCTGGGTGTCGGCGCACAGCAGGGACATGTTGCAGCCGCCGCAACCGCCCGATTGCAACCACAGCACTCTGAATGGGGTATTCATCGGGCCTCCTCCAGGCCAAGACGGCGCAATTTCTGGCGCAGGCCCACGCGCGACAAGCCCAGTTCGCGGGCAGCGTGGGTTTTGTTCCAGCGGTGACGCAGCAGCGATTCCTTGAGTATGGTCGCTTCGATAGCGTCCAGTTGTTCTTGCAACGTGCCCGTGGGTGGCGAGAGACGTATGTCGTTGGTGTTGCGTCCCTGGCCTTGCATGACGCGCCAGGAAAACGAATGCGCAGCGATTTGCGAACCTTCCGACAACGCGGCGGCGCGGTAGATTTCGTTGCGCAACTCGCGAATATTGCCGGGCCAGGGGTAACCAATCAGGCTCGCCAGGGCGTCGTCGGCAAAGTGCAGGTCTGGCAGGTCCAGCTCCAGGCGGGCATCGTCGAGCAGCTTTTTGGCGATGGGCATCAGGTCGGCGGTGCGCTCGCGCAACGGCGGCAAGCCCAGGCTAACCGTGGACAGCCGGTAATACAGGTCGCTGCGAAAACGTCCGGTGGCGACATCCTGTTCCAGATCGCGATGGGTCGCCGCGATCACCCGCACATCGACCCGTACCGTGCTGGAGGCGCCGACCGGGCGCAGCTCGCCTTCTTGCAAGACGCGCAACAACTTGACCTGAAAGGCCGGCGAGGTGTCGCCGATTTCGTCGAGCAGCAAGGTGCCGCCATTGGCACGCTGGAACAGCCCGATGTGATCCTGATGCGCGCCGGTGAAGGCGCCGCGTTTGTGCCCGAACAGCTCGGACTCCAGCAAGGTGTCAGGCAGCGCGGCGCAGTTCTCCATGACGAAGGCATTGCCCGCGCGCGGGCTGGCGTAATGGATGGCGCGGGCCAGCAACTCTTTGCCCGTGCCCGATTCACCCAACAGCAGCACCGACAAATCATAGCGAGCGACCCGTGCGGCCAACTCACAGACGGCATCCAGCGGACCACCGGGGCTGCGCACGATGCGCGAGAAATCGAAGGTGTCGCGCACCCGCTCCAACGTTTCCCGGCTGCGGCGGCGCAGCGCTGGCGTGCCGGCGCGCAGCTCCAGGTCCAGTCGCTGCATATGGTTTTGCAACGATTGGCTCTCTACCGCATTGCGCACAGTGTTGAGCAGGTTTTCAGGCAGCCAGGGCTTGAGCAGGTACTGATAGATACCGGCCTGATTGACGCCCGCGATGATGTCTTCCGAGTCGGTGTAGCCCGACAGCACGATGCGCACCACCCCCGGCCAGCGCTCGCGCACTTCCTTGAGAAATTCGATACCGCTGACATGGGGCATGCGCTGGTCGCAGAGGATCACCGCCACCACATGCTGTTCAAGAAGTTCACGTGCTTGCGCGGCCGACTCGGCCAGCAGCACCTGGAATTCCTGATCGAGTACCCGGCGCAACGATTCGCGCGAACGTAGCTCATCGTCCACTACCAGGATCATGGGCAAGTCGGATTGCGAGTCGAATGGGGAGGTCATTGAGTCAGCGAAAGGCAGATTATTGGTGTTCACTGCAACATTATGTTGCTGCGAGTCATGGCGGCGATGGTAGCACGGTGCCAAAAAGCCACGAGGCTTTTCCTTTTTTTGGGGGTGGCGCTACGGGTAATGCCAGTCAGTCAAGGAAGAACACTATCACTGTGGCGAGGGAGCTTGCTCCCGCTGGGACGCGAAGCGGCCCCAACAGATAGGACTGCTACGCAGTCCAACGGGAGCAAGCTCCCTCGCCACGGGTTCCGGTTGCCCGCCCTATCGCTTAACTGACTAGCATTAGGCCGCTACGGGAGCTTTTTTTAACAGCGCTTTCCGCCCCAGGCCTAGAAGTTCGCCGGCGTATTCGCGCTGATGATTTCCGCCTCATCCTGCCCGATATTGCGAAACCTGTGGGGCAAGGTGGTGGGGAAGTAATACCCATCCCCAGGGTTCAAGATGCTGACCTGGCCATCGACAGTGAGTTCGACGGTGCCACGGGTGACGAGGCCGCACTCCTCCCCTTCGACATGCACGATCGGCTCTTCGCCGGAGCTGGCGCCCGGGGCGTATTGCTCGCGCAGAAAGCGCATCTGGCGACTGGGGATCGGTGCGCCCACCAGCAGCAGGCGCAGGCCGTCGCGGCCCAGGTCGGGCTGTTCGTTGGCGCGGAAGACGTATTGGTGTTCCCGTGGTGGCTGGTCAAAGGTGAAGAAGTCCGCCAGGGACATAGGGATGCTTTCCAGCAGCTTTTTCAGGGAGCTGACGGAGGGACTGACGCGATTCTGTTCGATCAGGGAAATGGTGGCGTTGGTCACGCCGCTACGCCGGGCCAGCTCGCGCTGGGAGAGTTTGTAGCTTTCGCGAACGAGTTTGAGTCGGGTGCCCGTGTCCATAGCTGCCTTATATAAGGGTGACTGAAGCGGCGTTTATCGGTTGCGATAGCTCTGCAGGAGCCGAGACGGGTGCGGGCAGGCAATGTTGCGAAGTTCGCCGACTGCCTGGCCCAGGTACCTGAAAGGCGGCTATTAAATCACGTTTGTGGGTAGAGCTGTAGCGGCGCTGAATACGCCCGAGCGCAAGAAAAAAAGCTAGCCCGCAGCCACTAATTCCGGTCAGTTAAGCGATAGAGCGGGCAACCGGTACCCGTGGCGAGGGAGCTTGCTCCCGTTGGACTGCGTAGCAGTCCTATCTGCCGGGGCCGCTTCGCGTCCCAGCGGGAGCAAGCTCCCTCGCCACAGTGACAGTGTTCTTCCTTAACTGACTGGCATTAGCCCGCAGCCACTACCTGGGACGGCGTGGGCCGGGGCTCGCTGCGCTTATGTACCTGACAGGTCAAATACCGAATCGGTCACGCAAGGCGTAGTAGGCAGCGCCCATGGCCGTCAGCGGGGCCTGGAAGGTGCGGCCGCCGAACATCGGCATGTGTGGCAGGGAGGCAAAGGCGTCGAAGCGTTCGGCGTCACCGCGGATCACTTCGCTGATCAGCTTGCCCGCCAAATGCGAACAGGTGACGCCGTGGCCGCTATAACCCTGCATGTAGTAAGCGTTTTTTTCGATACGGCCAAATTGCGGCATACGCGACATGGTCAGCAGGAAGTTGCCGGTCCAGCGGTAGTCGATCTTGACGTCTTTCAACTGCGGGAAGGTCTTGAGGATCTTCGGTCGGATCAGTTGTTCGATGTCGTCCGGCTCGCGGGCGCCATAGACCACGCCACCGCCGTATAGCAGGCGGTTGTCAGCGGTCAGGCGGTAATAGTCGAGCAGGTAGTTGCAGTCTTCGACGCAGTAATTGTGGGTAATCAGGCTGCGCGCGACTTTCTCCGACAGCGGCTCAGTGACCACGATCTGCGAGCCGCAGGGCATGCTTTTGCGGGTCACCCTTGGGTCGAGATCTTGCTGCAGGTAGGCGTTGCCGGCGATCAGCAGGTACTTGGCGCGAACCACACCCTTGGCCGTGCGCACCACGTTGGGTTCGCCGTAGGTGATGTCCACGGCCGCCGATTGTTCGAAGATCTTGCCGCCCAGGCCAATAATGGCGCTGGCTTCGCCCAGGGCCAGGTTCAGCGGATGGACGTGGCCACCCTGCTTGTCCAGCAGGCCGCCGATGTAATTTTCACAGCCCACTTCGCTGGCGATGTCCTTGGCGTCGAGCAGTTGCAGGTTGCGGTTGCCATAGCGCTCCCAACTGTTTTTCTGTTCGACCAGGCCTTTGAGTTGCTTTTTGTTCAGCGCGGCGAAGATCCCGCCCGGGCGGTAGTCGCATTGGATGTCATAGTGCTGGATGCGCTGGCGAATGATCTCGGCGCCTTCGAACATCATGCTGCCGAGGATTTCGGCGCTCTTTTCGCCGTAGCGCTGCTCGATAACATCCACGTCACGGCTGTAGGAGTTGACCAGTTGCCCGCCGTTGCGCCCGCTGGCACCAAAGCCGACCTTGGCCGCTTCGAGCACGGTGACGCTGTAGCCGGCTTCAGCCAGGAACAGCGCCGACGACAGGCCGGTGTAGCCGGCGCCAATGACACAGACATCGCACTCGACCGACTCTTCAAGCACAGGGAAGTCGCCGGTGTGGTTGCGGGTTGCGGCGTAGTAGCTGTTTACATGGGGTTGCATGGTTAGGACTCCCTGGCGATTGGCCAGCGCGGGCTGGCAATCGCCGTTGTTAGTTGGGCTTAGAGCTTCACCCAGGTGGCTTTGAGCTCGGTGTACTTGTCGAAGGCGTGCAGCGACTTGTCGCGGCCATTGCCCGACTGTTTAAACCCGCCGAACGGCGCGGTCATGTCGCCACCGTCGTACTGGTTGACCCACACGCTGCCGGCGCGCAGACCCCGAGCAAAGCGATGGGCGCGACTGAGGTTGGCGGTCCACACCGCAGCCGCCAGACCGAAGATGCTGTCGTTGGCGATCGCCAGCGCTTCTTCTTCGGTGTCGAAGCTGATCAGCGACAACACTGGGCCGAAGATTTCTTCGCGGGCAATGGTCATGGCATTGGTCACGCCGTCGAAAATCGTCGGCTCCACGTACTGGCCACCGGTGTCTTGCAGGGTGCGCCGGCCGCCAACCAGCAGTTGGGCGCCCTGCTCCTTGCCGATCTCGATGTAGCGCAGCACGTTGTCCAGTTGCCGCTGATCGACCACCGCGCCGACCTTGGTCGCCGGGTCCAGGGGGTGCCCCGGTTTCCAGGCCTGGAGCGCCTCCAGCAGCAGCGCAATGAAGGGCTCGCGGATCGAACGCTGCACCAGCAGCCGCGAACCGGCCACGCAGACTTCGCCCTGGTTGAAGGCAATCCCGGCCGCTGCCGCTACGGCTGCAGCGCGCAGGTCCGGGGCATCGGCGAATACCACGTTGGGGCTCTTGCCACCCGCCTCCAGCCACACCCGTTTCATATTGCTCTGGCCGGAATACACCAGCAGTTGCTTGGCCACCCCGGTGGAACCGGTAAAGGCCAGCACGTCCACATCCATGTGCAGGGCCAGCGCCTTGCCGACGGTGTGGCCGTAGCCCGGCAGCACGTTGAACACGCCTGCAGGAATGCCGGCTTCGAGTGCCAACTGGGCCAGGCGAATGGCGGTCAGCGGCGACTTTTCCGAAGGCTTGAGGATGAACGAGTTACCCGCCGCCAGGGCCGGAGCGAACTTCCAACTGGCCATGATCATCGGGAAGTTCCACGGCACGATGGCCGCGACCACGCCGCAGGGTTCGCGTGTGATCAGGCCCAACTGGTCGTGGGGCGTGGGCGCCACTTCGTCGTTGATCTGCACGAAGTTGACCAGGTACGGGTCGCTGCCATCCACATACGGAAACGCGCTGTCGCCGGACATGTGCTGGTAGCCGGCACTGAGCTTATGGCCATTGAGGGCATAGCTGAACAGG
>NZ_JAKNRV010000291.1:0-6734 GCF_023072625.1 Pseudomonas emilianonis | reverse complement strand
ACCGGCGGCCACGGCGATCAGGCCGTCCACCCCGGCTTCGGCGGCTTTCTCGGCGTGACGCCGCGTGGTGACGTCGTGAAAAACCAGGCCGCCATAGCTGTGTACGGCATCGACCAACGCCTTCACCGCCCCCAGGCTGGTGATGACGATCGGCACCTTGTGCTCCACGCAGATCGCCAGGTCAGCCTCCAGCCGTGGGTTGCTGTTATGGACGATGAGGTTGACGGCGTAGGGCGCGGGGTTGTCCATCTGCGCCAGGCCCGCTTCGATTTCCTCCAGCCAGGCCTTGAAACCACTGCTTTCGCGCTGGTTCAGCGCCGGGAAGCTCCCGACCACGCCATTGCGGCAGCACGCCAGCACCAATTGCGGGTTGGAAATCAGGAACATCGGCGCAGCCACGACGGGCAGGCGCAGACGTTGTTCAAGCAAAGCGGGCAGCGACATTGGAGGTACCCCGAGTCATTGAAGTCAGAACGGTTTGACCACGACCAAAATTACGATAGCCAGCAATATCAGAACCGGAACCTCATTGAACCAGCGATAAAAGACATGGCTGCGGGTGTTTTCGCCACGGGCGAAGCGTTTTACCTGCGCGCCGCACATATGGTGGTAACCGATCAGCAGAACGACCAGGGTTAGCTTGACGTGGAGCCAGGCGCCCATATGAAAGAGGCCGGGGTTGAGGGCGATCATCCAGATGCCGAAGACCAGCGTGGCAAGCATCGAGGGGCCCATGATGCCGCGATACAGCTTGCGCTCCATCACGCTGAAACGCTCCTTGCTCACGGTGTCCTCGCTTTGTGCGTGGTAGACGAACAGGCGCGGCAGGTAGAACAGCCCGGCAAACCAGCACACGATGGCGACGATATGAAAGGCTTTGACCCATAGATAGAGCATTTTTAGTTATTCCCAGGTTCACGGTAACCGAAGATAGTAGTGGCTCATGCGTCCTTACGTCACGTTGGCGGTTGTCGCAGAACGATGCGGCCCCTATTATCGACCACTTTCCAGTGGGTTCGTTGAGGGCAGGTTTATGGTCAAGGTCGGTATCGTCGGCGGCACGGGTTACACCGGTGTCGAATTGCTGCGTCTGTTGGCACAGCATCCGCAAGCTGAGGTGGTGGTCATCACTTCCCGATCCGAGGCCGGTCTGGCTGTGGCCGATATGTATCCGAACCTGCGAGGCCATTACGACGGCCTGGCGTTCAGCGTGCCGGACATCAAGACCCTCGGCGCTTGTGACGTGGTGTTCTTTGCCACGCCCCACGGCGTTGCCCATGCGCTGGCCGGTGAGCTGCTGGCCGCCGGCACCAAGGTCATCGATCTGTCGGCGGACTTCCGTCTGCAGGACGCCGACGAGTGGGCCAAATGGTACGGCCAACCACACGGTGCGCCGCAGCTGTTGGAAGAGGCGGTGTATGGCCTGCCGGAAGTCAATCGTGAGCAGATCAAGCAAGCGCGCCTGATCGCCGTGCCGGGCTGCTATCCGACCGCGACGCAGTTGGGTTTCCTGCCATTGCTCGAAGCCGGGCTGGCGGATACTTCGCGCTTGATCGCGGACTGCAAGTCGGGTGTCAGCGGCGCCGGTCGTGGGGCCGCAGTGGGGTCGTTGTACTCCGAGACGTCGGAAAGCATGAAGGCCTATGCGGTAAAAGGGCATCGCCATCTGCCGGAAATCCGCCAGGGGTTGCGTCGCGCCGCCGGTAAGGACGTGGGCCTGACCTTCGTGCCGCACCTGACTCCGATGATTCGTGGCATTCACTCGACGCTGTACGCGACCGTGGTGGATCGCTCGGTCGATCTGCAGGCGCTGTTTGAAAAGCGCTACGCCAACGAGCCGTTCGTCGACGTGATGCCGGCCGGTAGCCATCCGGAAACCCGCAGCGTGCGCGGCGCCAATGTGTGCCGGATTGCCGTGCATCGTCCGCAGGACGGTGACCTGGTGGTGGTGCTGTCGGTGATCGATAATCTGGTCAAGGGCGCGTCGGGCCAGGCGGTGCAGAACATGAACATCCTGTTCGGCCTGGATGAAAAGCTGGGCTTGTCCCACGCGGGCATGCTGCCTTAAGGGCAGATGTAGGCTTCAAGTTGTAAGCCGCATGCTTGGAGCTGGCGACTTGAAGCTCGCCGCTGCGCCCATAATAGTTGACCGCTTTTCTAGGAGAAGCGGATAATGCCGACCATTACGCATATGGCGGCGGTACGCCGGGAGATTATCAGCATGAGCGTTGAATCCTTCACCCCGACGGCTTTGCAATTCACCCACGGTGCTGCGCACAAGGTGAAGAGCCTGGTCGATGAAGAGGGTAATGATCGCTTGAAGCTGCGCGTATTTGTTACGGGCGGCGGTTGTTCAGGGTTTCAGTACGGTTTTACCTTCGATGAAGAAGTGGCCGATGACGACACCATCGTTGAGCGTGAGGGCGTGAGCCTGGTTGTGGACCCAATGAGTTTCCAATACTTGGCAGGCGCCGAGGTGGATTACCAGGAAGGTCTGGAAGGTTCGCGTTTCGTGATCAAGAACCCTAATGCCACCACTACGTGTGGTTGCGGGTCTTCGTTCTCGATCTGATTGGTAGCGGATACAAAAACGCCGCTTGGCTTTGATCGGCCAAGCGGCGTTTTGCTGTCTGCGGATTATGGGGGGCAGTCAGGCGGGGTAGATCGCGCCCAGGACTCGCAGCCCGCGCGCGCCGGTGACGCTGGGGCGGTTGGCGGCGATGCCTTCCAGGCAGCAATGGGCCAGCCAGGCGAAGGCCATGGCTTCGACCCAGTCTGGATCTACGCTGCAGGTGGCGGTGCTGCTGACCTGGGTTGATGGCAACAGCGCGGCCAGGCGCTTCATCAGTGTGGCGTTATGGGCGCCGCCGCCGCAGACCAGCAGGGTCTCTGTCTGGGGTTGGGCGGTTTGCAGGGACTCGACGATGGTCAGCGCCGTCAGTTCGAGCAGCGTGGCCTGGATGTCCTGAGGGGCGAATGCGGGCAGGCGCGCCAGGTGCCGTTGCAGCCATTCCATGTTGAACACTTCGCGCCCGGTGCTTTTTGGGCCTTTGGTCGAGAAGAAGGGGTCGCCGAGCAGAGCGTTGAGCAGTCGAGGTTCAACTTTACCGCTGGCAGCCCACAGGCCATCGCGATCGAAGTGTTCACCGCGCTGTTGGTGAATCCAGGCATCCAGCAAGACATTGCCCGGGCCGCAGTCGAAGCCGGCTACGGGCTTGTCGGTCTCGATCAGGCTGAGGTTGCTGAAGCCTCCGACATTCAATACCGCACGATTTCCGCTGCGCTCGTCAAACAGTGCTTCATGAAAAGCTGGCACCAAGGGCGCACCCTGGCCACCCGCGGCAACGTCGCGGCTGCGGAAGTCGCTGACCACAGTGATTCCGGTCAGCTCGGTGAGCAGGGCGGGATTGCCGATCTGTACGGTGAAGCCGCGTGCCGGTTCATGGCGGATCGTCTGCCCATGGCTGCCGATCGCGCGAATGTCCTGGGGCTTGAGGTTGTGCTGGTCCAGCAGGGCATGGATGCCCTGGGCGGCGAGTGCAACCCAGTGCTGCTGGGCAATGGCTGAGCGGGCGATCTCATCCGGGCCGCTGGCGCACAGGCTGAGCAGTTCCCCGCGCAGGCTATCAGGCATGGGGATGTAGTGAGTGGCGATCAGCTTGATCGCCACATCGTGTTCGATCAGGGCGATATCCAGGCCATCGAGGCTGGTCCCTGACATCACGCCTATATAGAGCGGCATACCTTAACGCTTCGCCGAAGCCAGCAGGGTGGAGCGCTCCTGGTCCATACGCGCCATCAGCGGTTGGCTTTGTTGCATGAAACGTGCGCGTTCGGCCTTGGCGATCGGGTCGGCCATCGGCAGCTTCTGGCCCAATGGATCGACGTGTACGCCATTGACCTGGAACTCATAGTGCAAGTGTGGGCCGGTGGACAGGCCGGTGGTGCCGATGTAGCCGATCACCTGGCCCTGCTTCACGTTGCCGCCAGTCTGTACGCCCTTGGCGAACCCTTGCATGTGGCCATACAGCGTGCGGTAGGTATTGCCGTGCTGGATGATCACCGTGTTGCCGTAACCGCCGCGACGTCCGGCCAGCAGCACCTTGCCGTCACCTGCCGCCTTGATGGGCGTACCGCGCGGAGCGGCATAGTCGACGCCTTTGTGGGCGCGGATTTTGTTCAGAATTGGGTGCTTGCGACCCATGGAGAAACGCGAGCTAATGCGGGCGAAATCCACAGGTGTCCGGATAAAGGCCTTGCGCATGCTGTTGCCATCAGCGGTGTAGTAGCTGCTGTTGCCTTGTTTGTTGGTGTAGCGCACGGCGGTGTAGGTCTTGCCGCGGTTGGTAAAGCGCGCGGAGAGGATGTTTCCGGTGCCGACCACTTTACCGTTGGCGACCTTCTGCTCGTAGATCACATCGAATTCGTCACCCTGGCGGATGTCCTGGGCGAAGTCGATGTCGTAGCCAAACACGCTGGCCATGTCCATGGTCATGCTGTGGGACAAGCCAGCACGGGCGGCCGATTGCGACAGCGAGCTGTTGATCACGCCGTGTACATAGGCGGAACGCATCACTGGTTTGGTGGTGATGCGATTGAACGCGAAGCCCTTGGCATCCTTGGTCAGGGTGATGCTTTCCAGGTCGCTGAGGTTGCTGTGCAGGTTGTTCAACTGGCCGTCGGGGGTCAGTTCGAACTCGAGTTTTTGACCGCGCTTGAGCTGGGTGAATTGCTTGGCTTGTTTATCGCTGGCCAAGACCTCATTAACCGTGGCGGCAGGCAGGCCGACCTTCTCGAACAGCGTGGAAAGCGTGTCGCCCTTGCCGACGATCACCTCGCGATGCTGAGGGTTCTTGGCCAGCGCTGGCGCAGGTGCAGGCTGCTGCTGGGCGGTTTTGTCGGTTTCGTCGGGGGCGCTTTCGATCTGGGCAAACGGCGAATCGACAGGTGCATTTGTGGCTTGTTGCGCGTCGGAAGCGTCTTGATCTTGTGTCAGTTGTTCAACTGGACTTTCCAGGTCAAGGCTCAGGGATGTTCGTTTGGCTTCTACGTCACTGGAAGGGAATACCAGGAGTGCCAGGCTCAAAAGGGCGGCGATACCACTTGCAGCGAGCAAGTGGGTCTTTGGGTAAAGCGGCGGCGCTTTAGACGGTTCTGTGGTCATAGGTAATTTTGACTTTGAAGATGAAATGGAAAAGATGAATGACATGATGAAGATGAAATAACTGTATAAAATATAACCAAATCATCTGTGGCGCAAGCTCGCGAACGTTGGGCTTGCTCAACGGTGTCCGTGCGCAGGGCAAAACTTGTAATTAGTCCCTGATCTTGTATGGTTGGTTCCCTTTTGAATCTGAGCCTTGCGGGTCTGTTATGAAGTCGGTTGAAGAACAGCTAGCGCTGATAAAACGTGGTGCGGAAGAACTGTTGGTCGAGGCGGAGCTGATCGAAAAGCTCAAGCGTGGCCAGCCCCTGCGTATCAAGGCCGGCTTTGATCCGACGGCGCCGGATCTGCACCTGGGTCATACCGTGCTTATTAATAAGTTGCGGCAGTTCCAGGACCTGGGGCATCAGGTGATCTTCCTTATAGGGGATTTCACCGGGATGATCGGTGATCCGAGCGGCAAGAGCGCCACGCGTCCGCCGCTGACCCGTGAGCAGGTTCTCGATAACGCCGAGACCTACAAGACTCAGGTGTTCAAGATTCTCGATCCGGCCAAGACCGAGGTGGCCTTCAACTCCACCTGGATGGACAAGATGGCGCCGGCGGATTTCATTCGTCTGACATCCCAGTACACCGTAGCGCGCATGCTTGAGCGCGATGACTTCGACAAGCGCTATTCCTCCAATCAGCCGATCGCGATTCACGAGTTCCTGTACCCGCTGGTCCAGGGGTATGACTCGGTGGCGTTGCGGGCTGACGTTGAGCTGGGTGGCACCGATCAGAAGTTCAACCTTCTGATGGGGCGTGAGCTGCAGCGGGCGTATGGGCAGGAGGCTCAGTGCGTTCTGACCATGCCGTTACTGGAAGGGTTGGACGGCGTCAAGAAGATGTCCAAGTCCCTGGGTAACTATGTCGGCATCCAGGAAGCGCCGGGCGTGATGTACGGCAAGCTGGTTTCGATTCCGGATGCGCTGATGTGGCGTTACTTCGAGCTGTTGAGCTTCCGCTCGATGGACGAGATCAATGCGCTGCGTGCGGATGTCGAGGCAGGCGCCAATCCTCGTGACGTGAAGATCAAGCTGGCTGAAGAGATTGTTGCGCGTTTCCATGGTGAAGAGGCTGCGGCCAGCGCTCATCGTGCGGCGGGCAATCGGATGAAGGATGGCGAGCTGCCGGATGATCTGCCGGAGATCGAGCTGACTGCTGCAGAGGCGATGCCGATCGCGGCCGTCCTTAATAAGGCGGGCCTGGTGAAGAACTCGGCGGTCGCGCGTGACCTCTTGGGTTCCGGTGGTGTGCGTATAGATGGTGAAGTGGTTGATCGCACCTTTATATACGAACTGGGCGCGACCCATGTTTGTCAGGCTGGGAAGAAGGCATTTGCGCGTATTACGCTCAAATCCGAATAAGTCTGAAATTAACGGTTGACGGCGATTTATATCTGTCTATAATTCGCCCCACTTCCGGCGCAGTCGAAACGGAAAACTCCTTGGTAAACAAAGAGTTATACGAGATTCGACAGCGGCCTGCTTCAGTTCATCGAAGCCTGGAAGGAGTTGCTAGAGCAGTG
>NZ_JAKNRV010000290.1:0-6736 GCF_023072625.1 Pseudomonas emilianonis | reverse complement strand
CAGAGGCAGATCGGCGAACAACTGGCGATTGGTGGTCGCATCGCTGTCGCCACGCATGCTCAGTTCGGCCTGGGCCGAGACAATGCGCGAGGCCGTCTTGCGCAGCTCGTCTTCAAGCTCCATGTTCGGGACGCGTGGGGCCAGCGCCGAAGGCGTGTAATCCAGGGCAGCCGTCAGCTCGACACCGCCGGCAATACGACGGTTACCGATAATCGCAGCGTCGGCGCCCAGCTCGTCACGTACCAGTTTCATGGCCTGACGCATATCGGCGGCGAAAAAACGCTTTACTTGCATAACCCACTACCTCAGCCGTTGGGCCCTACTGTCGCGACGATAGTCACTTGCTTGTTGTCAGGGATTTCCTGATAAGCCAAAACGTGCAAATTCGGCACTGCCAGGCGTCCAAACCGCGACAACATCGCTCGGACCGGACCTGCCACCAGCAGAATCACCGGTTGGCCCTGCATTTCCTGGCGCTGTGCGGCGTCGATCAACGAACGCTGCAGTTTTTCAGCCATGCTTGGCTCCAGCAGAACGCCCTCTTCCTGGCCTTGTCCTGCCTTCTGAATACTATTGAGCAATATTTGTTCCAACCTTGGCTCCAAGGTGATCACAGGCAGCTCAGACTCAACCCCTACAATGCTTTGCACGATAGCGCGGGACAATCCGACGCGCACCGCAGCCACCAGGGCGGCGGTATCTTGACTCTTGGCGGCATTGTTGGCGATGGCCTCGGCGATGCTGCGAATGTCGCGCACCGGCACCTGTTCGGACAGCAGCGCCTGCAGCACTTTGAGCAATTGCGACAGCGACAGCACGCCCGGCACCAGCTCTTCGGCGAGTTTTGGCGACGCCTTGGCCAGCAACCCCATTAATTGCTGGACTTCTTCGTGGCCGATCAGCTCGTGGGAGTGCTTGTACAGAATCTGGTTGAGGTGCGTGGCGACAACCGTACTGGCGTCCACCACGGTGTAACCGAGGGACTGCGCCTGGCTGCGCTGGCTGACTTCGATCCATACCGCTTCCAGGCCAAAAGCCGGATCTTTGGCGGTTATACCGTTCAGCGTGCCGAACACCTGGCCGGGGTTGATCGCCAGCTCGCGGTCGGGGTAGATCTCCGCTTCGGCGAGGATCACGCCCATCAGGGTCAGGCGGTAGGCGCTGGGGGCCAGGTCGAGGTTGTCGCGGATATGCACGGTGGGCATCAGGAAGCCCAGGTCCTGGGACAACTTCTTGCGCACGCCCTTGATCCGCGCGAGCAATTGGCCGCCCTGGTTGCGGTCGACCAGCGGAATCAGGCGGTAGCCGACTTCCAGGCCGATCATGTCGATCGGGGTCACATCGTCCCAGCCCAACTCCTTGGTTTCCTGGGCGCGGGCCGGCGACGGCAGCAGCTCCTGCTGGCGCGCGATTTCTTGCTGGGCAGTCACTTTGATCACGTTCTGCTTTTTCCAGAACAGGTAGGCGCCGCCGCCGGCCAAGGCCGCCATGCTCAAGAACGAGACGTGGGGCATGCCGGGCACAAGACCCATGATCGCCATGATGCCTGCCGCCACGGCCAGGGCCTTGGGCGAGGCAAACATCTGCCGGCTGATCTGCTTGCCCATGTCTTCGGAGCCCGACGCACGGGTCACCATGATCGCCGCAGCTGTGGATAACAACAGTGATGGCAATTGCGCCACTAAACCGTCACCGATAGTCAGCAGGGCGTAGACCTTGCCCGCATCGCCAAAGGTCATGCCGTGCTGGAAGATCCCGACCGCCATGCCGCCGATCAGGTTGATGAACAGAATCAACAGGCCGGCGATGGCATCGCCGCGCACGAATTTGCTGGCACCGTCCATGGAACCGTAGAACTCGGCTTCCTGAGCCACTTCCAAGCGGCGCGACTTGGCTTGGTTCTGGTCGATCAGGCCGGCGTTGAGGTCGGCGTCGATGGCCATCTGCTTGCCGGGCATGGCATCGAGGGTAAAGCGCGCGCTCACCTCGGAAATCCGCCCGGCGCCCTTGGTCACCACCACGAAGTTGATGATCATCAGGATCGCGAACACCACGATACCGACCACGTAGTTACCGCCGATCACCACCTCACCGAAGGCCTGGATCACCTTGCCGGCGGCGGCGTGACCGTCCTGGCCGTTGAGCATCACCACCCGCGTGGACGCCACGTTCAGCGCCAACCGCAGCAGCGTGGCGATCAGCAGGATGGTCGGAAAGACCGCAAAGTCGAGCGGCCGCAGGGCATAGACGCAGACCAGCAACACGACGACGGACAAAGCAATGTTGAAGGTGAAGAACACGTCGAGCAGGAACGGCGGTATTGGCAACATCATCATTGCCAGCATCACCAGCAACAACAACGGCACACCCAGATTGCCCCGCGACAAATCAGTCAGGGTGCCACGGGCCGTGTTGAGCATTTGAGAGCGATCTACCACCGGTATTCCTCGCGTTCCTTGAAGCAAAGTTTTGACGCCAGAGGGCGTCCTGAAGGCGGTATTGCAAGAAGCCTTCCAACTTTTGCGTGAGGTCGCAGATCCCTTATGACGAGGACTGACTGACGGACGAGCAGGTCGGGGATCAACTGATTCAAATGACCGAAGACCTGCCGGCAGGCCTCAGCGAAACACTTGCTTGAGCCAATGGATTGCTCAATGACTTTTCGTTTGAGCTGGAAGGGATTCGACGCGAGGGGGCACCAGGAATTGCACAATTAGTCAAACTGGCCCAGTTACTGGCAGAGCGGGCGCTCAATAGCACCACCGGTGGAACGATCGCGGGCACTTAACGACCTGATGGTGGATCGCTCCGACGCTCTGCGTGGGAACGATCAAACCAGCCGACGTTATTTAGAGAGGGTTTTCACGCTCGTGGCCTGATCGCCCTTAGGCCCTTTTTCGACGAGAAACTCCACTTTCTGGCCCTCTTCAAGAGACTTGAAACCCTCTGCCTGGATGGCGGAAAAATGGACGAACACATCGCCGCCGCCATCCTGGCTGATAAACCCAAACCCCTTCTCCGCGTTAAACCATTTCACAGTGCCTGTTGCCATGGCCGTTCTCCGTACACTTCAATTAAGGACTTACACAGGTGTCGTCAGATCAGTCGAATGTCGCATGCATAGATGCCAGTCGGTCGATGGATCATCCGAAACTCCACTTTCTGCCCCTCCGACAGCAGGCGTCTATCCGAACTGCAAAGTTCTACCGATACATCTTCTGCCCCACTGTCCAGCGCAATCGAACCCAGTCCGGTCTGCTGGTCATAAGATTTGACCCTGCCTGTGAATAGCTGCATCGCCCCACTCCCTGCATCTTGTTGCGCAGTACGCGAGGTAATAGAACCGCGAGAAGGCGATGCTGGCTACTGTCAAAGTTGACAGGTAAGGGAGGTTTACGACGAATGGCACGGTGGCAATTCGAAAGGGTGTTTGCAGTCAGGAATCGCGGCGCAAGTCCGGCGGAATCGGCAGGTCTTTAAGCGGATCAGGCCGCTTGCCCTTGCCCGCGCGGTACTGGCGAATCTGATAGACATACGCCAACACCTGCGCCACCGCAAGGTACAGCCCCGCCGGGATTTCCTGGTCGAGGTCGGTGGAGTAGAAGATCGACCGCGCCAGTTCCGGCGATTCCAGCAACAGAATGTCGTTGGCCACGGCGATTTCGCGGATCTTCAGCGCGGTGAAGTCGCTGCCCTTGGCCAGCAGCATCGGCGCGCCGCCCTTCTCCGGGTCGTACTTGAGGGCCACCGCGTAGTGGGTCGGGTTGGTGATCACCACGTCGGCGTCGGGCACCGAAGCCATCATCTTGCGCTGAGACATTTCGCGCTGCAGTTGGCGAATGCGCTGTTTGACCTCGGGGCGGCCTTCCTGGTCCTTGTGTTCGTCGCGCACTTCCTGCTTGGTCATCAGCAGTTTCTTGTGGCTTTCCCACAACTGGATCGGCGCATCCACGGCGGCGATCAGGATCAGCCCGGCAGCCATCCATAACGCACTCCAGCCCACCACTTGCACGCTGTGGATGATCGCTGATTCCAGCGGTTCATGGGCGATGCGCAGCAGGTCATCGATGTCGGAGGACAATACCGCCAGCGCCACGAACAGAATCAGGATGAACTTGGCCAACGCCTTTAGCAGCTCCACCAACGCCTTGGCGGAAAACATGCGTTTGAGCCCGGCTGCGGGGTTCATGCGGCTGAATTTTGGCGCCATGCTGCTCGCAGCGAACAGCCAGCCGCCAAGGGCGACGGGGCCGATCAGCGCAGCCAGGAGCAAGGTGATCAAAATCGGCTGCACCGCCAGGATCGCGATTTTTCCCGAATGCAGCAGGTACTGCCCCATGGCGCCGGGGTTGAGCAGCACTTCACGGGGCAAGGTGAAGTTGTGTTTCATCAACTCCATCAGGTCGAGCGCCAGGCCGCCGCCGTAGATCAGCAAGGCGCCGGAACCGGCCATCATCGTCGCAACGGTGTTGAGCTCTTTGGAGCGGGCAATCTCGCCCTTTTCCCTGGAGTCCTTTTTACGTTTCTCCGTGGGGTCTTCTGTTTTGTCCTGACCACTCTCGCTCTCGGCCATGGCTCAGCGCGCCCGTGCCAGATCACGTAGGAACTGCAAGGCGTCGGTCGCCAGCGGTTGATACTGATTGAGAATGTCGGCCATGCCGATCCAGAAAATCCCCATGCCCAACACCAGGGTCAACGGGAAACCGATAGAGAAGATATTCAGTTGCGGCGCCGCGCGGGTCATCACGCCAAACGCGATGTTGACCACCAACAGCGCAGTGATCGCCGGCAGCACCAGCAACAGTGACGCGCCCAACACCCAACTGAGGCGCCCCACCAGTTCCCAGAAGTGATTGACCACCAGCCCCGAGCCGACCGGCAAGGTGGTGAAACTTTCGGTCAGCACCTCGAACACCACCAGGTGGCCGTTCATGGCCAGGAACAGCAAGGTCACCAGCATGGTCAGGAACTGTCCGATCACCGCTGCCGACACGCCGTTGGTGGGGTCGACCATGGACGCAAAGCCCATGCCCATCTGGATCGAGATGATTTGCCCGGCAATCACGAAGGCCTGGAAGAATAGCTGCAGGGAGAAACCCAGCAGCGAGCCGATGAGGATCTGCTCGGCAATCAGCATCAGCGCACTGAGGTCCAGTGCGTTGACGGGTGGCATCGGCGGCAAGCCCGGCACCAGGACCACGGTGATCGCCACCGCGAAATACAGGCGGATGCGGCGCGGTACCAGGGTGGTGCCGAACACCGGCATGCTCATCAGCACCGCCGTGACCCGGAACAGCGGCAGGATAAACGAAGCCACCCAGGTACTGATCTGGGTGTCGGTCAACGCCAGCAGCGATTGCATGCGGTCAGCCGATCAACTGCGGAATACTGCCGTACAACTGCAGGATGTATTCCATGAAGGTTTGCACCAGCCAGGGGCCGGCGACAATCAACGTGACCAGCATCACCAGCAGGCGCGGCAGGAAGCTCAGGGTTTGTTCGTTGATCTGGGTGGCGGCCTGGAACATCGCCACCAGCAGGCCGACCAACAGGCTCGGCACCACCAGCACGGCGACCATCATGGTGGTCAGCCACAACGCTTCACGGAACAGGTCGACGGCAACTTCTGGGGTCATTGCCCTACACTCCGCCGAAACTGCTGGCCAACGTGCCGATAATCAGCGCCCAACCGTCCACCAGCACAAACAGCATGATCTTGAACGGCAACGAGATGATCAGCGGCGACAGCATCATCATCCCCATGGCCATCAGCACGCTCGCCACCACCAGGTCGATGATCAGGAACGGGATAAAGATCATGAACCCGATCTGGAACGCCGTCTTCAATTCCGAGGTGACAAACGCCGGCACCAGGATCGTCAGCGGTGCCTGGTCCGGGGTGGCGATGTCGGTGCGCTTGGACAGGCGCACAAACAGCTCAAGGTCGCTGGAGCGGGTCTGCGACAGCATGAAGTCCTTGATCGGGCCCTGGGCCTTGTCGATGGCGTCTTGCGCCGTGAGCTTTTCCGCAAGGTAAGGCTGCAGGGCTTGCTGGTTCACCTTGTCGAATACCGGCGCCATGATGAACATCGTCAAGAACAGCGCCATGCCGGTGAGGATCTGGTTCGATGGCGTCTGTTGCAGGCCCAGGGCCTGACGCAGGATCGAGAACACGATGATGATCCGGGTGAAGCTGGTCATCAGCATGACAAACGCCGGGATAAAACTCAGCGCCGTCATGATCAGCAGGATCTGCAGGCTGACCGAATACTCCTGGGCCCCGGCCGCGTTGGTGCCCAGGGTAATCGCCGGGATCGACAACGGGTCGGCGGCGAACGCCAATGGCGCGGCCAGCCACAGCATGAGCGTCAATAAAACGCGCATTACTTCTTATCCTTCTGATCCTTGCCCAGCAACTCCATCAGGCGCTGGGCGAATTCTGGCGTGGCGGCCTGGGTCGGGGCGACGTTGACCGGGGTCTTGAGCACGTGCAGCGGGGTGATGCGGCCAGGCGTGATGCCCAGCAGGATCTGTTCCTCGCCGACCTGCACCAGCACCAGCCGATCACGCGGGCCGAGGGCGCGCGAACCGATCATCTCGATGACCTGGGCGTTGCCCGGACCAATGTTCTGCACGCGACGCATTAGCCAGGCCAGCACAAAAATCAGCCCGACCACGAGCAACAGGCCCAGCACCAACTGGGTCAGTTGGCCACCGATGCCGCTGCTCACCACGG
>NZ_JAKNRV010000028.1:0-29755 GCF_023072625.1 Pseudomonas emilianonis | reverse complement strand
CACCACTCGATCGGCCTTCCAGCTGAAAACCCGAAAATATTGTTCAAAAAACCATCAATCCCGGTATGATCGCGCGCCCGGATACCGCCCCACCTTGGAACCCTGATGAAGCCTCAACTGATCGCCGCCGCGGAACTCGACCGTCTCGAGACCTGGCAGAAATATTCCGCCCACATGTGCGGGGGCTGCGTGTCCAGTTGCTGCACGCTGCCGGTCGAAGTGAAGATCAAAGACTTGATCCGCATTGGCATCGTCGATGAATTCGAGCGTGGCGACCCGCCGAAGAACATCGCCAAGCGCTTGCAGAAGGAAGGCATCGTCGAGCGCTACAACAGCAAATCCGAGATCTTCACCCTGCAGCGCATGAGCAACAACGACTGCCTGTACCTGGATCGTAAGACGCGCTTTTGCACTATTTATGACAAGCGCCCGGATACCTGCCGCAACCACCCGAAAATCGGCCCAAGGCCAGGGTATTGCGCGTACAAGCCGAAGGAAGTGGTGCGCGAGACCAATTTCAAGACGCTCGATAAGTTCTGATTCACGTTTTGCAGGGTTCTCAAGGGCCCTATCGGGGGCAAGCCCCCTCCCACATTTTGAAGGCGTTCACAAATCAAACTGTGGGAGGGGGCTTGCCCCCGATGAGGCCCGCATAGTCACCACAAAAATCCCAGACATAAAAAAACGCCCCCGGCCTTTCGACCGGGGGCGTTTTTCATTCAGCCTGAGTTAACTCAGTTCTTGGCTTTCTTGGCAGCGCGGGTACGCTCGCCTTCGTCCAGGATCTTCTTACGCAGGCGGATCGACTTAGGCGTGACTTCGCACAGCTCGTCGTCCTGGATGAATTCCAGGGCCTGTTCCAGGGAGAACCTCACCGGTGGAACCAGAGCGATGGTTTCGTCTTTACCCGAAGCACGCATGTTGTCGAGCTTCTTGCCTTTGGTTGGGTTGACGCCCATGTCGTTGTCACGGCTGTTCAGACCAACGATCTGACCGTTGTAGATCTCTTGACCGTGTTCAACGAACAGCTTGCCACGCGCCTGGAGGGTTTCCAGGGAGTAGGTCAGCGCCTTGCCGGTTTCAACCGAAACCAGAACACCGTTCTGACGGCCGGACATGTCGCCGGACTTCATGGTGTCGTAGCGATCGAAGATCGAGGTCAGGATGCCAGCACCGTTGGTCAGGGTCAGGAACTGGTTACGGAAACCGATCAGACCACGCGCAGGGATGTTGTATTCCAGACGCACACGGCCTTTGCCATCCGGCACCATGTTGGTCAGGTCGCCCTTACGCAGGCCCATCTCTTCCATGACCTTGCCCTGGGATTCTTCAGGGGTGTCGATGGTGACGTTTTCGAACGGTTCCTGCTTCACGCCGTCAACAGTACGGATGATCACTTCAGGACGACCAACGCCCATTTCGAAGCCTTCGCGACGCATGGTTTCGATCAGTACCGAGAGGTGCAGCTCGCCACGGCCGGAAACCTTGAACTTGTCAGCCGAGTCGCCTTCTTCAACGCGCAGTGCCACGTTGTACAGCAGCTCTTTGTCCAGACGTTCCTTGATGTTACGGGAAGTCACGAACTTGCCTTCTTTACCGCAGAAAGGCGAGTCGTTTACCTGGAACGTCATGGAAACGGTTGGCTCGTCAACGGTCAGAGGCTTCATCGCCTCGACAGTGTCGGGCTGGCACAGGGTGTCGGAGATGAACAGCGAGTCCATACCGCTGACGCACACGATGTCGCCGGCAAACGCTTCTTCAACGTCGATACGGTGCAGGCCGTGGTGACCCATCAGCTTCAGGATACGACCGTTGCGTTTCTTGCCGTCGGCGCCGATAGCGACAACCGGGGTGTTCGGCTTGACGCTACCACGAGCGATACGGCCAACGCCGATAACACCCAGGAAGCTGTTGTAGTCCAGTGCCGAGATTTGCATCTGGAACGGACCGTCACGGTCAACCTTCGGTGGTGGAACGTGGTCAACGATCGCCTGGTACAGCGGGGTCATGTCTTCCGCCATGGCGGTGTGTTCCAGACCGGCAATACCGTTCAGGGCCGAAGCGTAGATCACCTGGAAGTCCAGTTGTTCTTCGGTAGCACCCAGGTTGTCGAACAGATCGAAGATCTGGTCCAGAACCCAGTCCGGACGCGCGCCTGGACGGTCAACCTTGTTGATGCACACGATCGGACGCAGGCCGGCTTCGAAAGCCTTCTTGGTCACGAAACGGGTTTGCGGCATAGGGCCGTCTTGAGCGTCAACCAGCAGCAGAACGGAGTCAACCATCGACATTACGCGTTCTACTTCGCCGCCGAAGTCGGCGTGGCCCGGGGTGTCCACGATGTTGATGTGGTAGCCGTTCCAGTTGATAGCGGTGTTTTTAGCCAGGATGGTAATACCGCGCTCTTTCTCCTGGTCGTTGGAGTCCATCACGCGCTCGTCGTTGAGCTCGTTGCGCTCCAGGGTGCCGGATTGACGCAAGAGTTTGTCTACCAGGGTGGTTTTACCATGGTCAACGTGAGCAATGATGGCGATGTTACGTAGATTTTCGATCACTTGTGTATCTCGATCAGAGGATTCGGTGTGCTGACAGGTCGTGGCAGCGATTAACAGTAGAGTCAGGCCTTGCCGTTACAGCTTGACGGCAGAGTCGGGGGGCCGGTGACGCAGGCCACAGGCATACAGCCCCGGGCTCTTAGCTCGGTCGATAAACGCGCACATTGGCATGCCCCTCACTGAGCAAATGGTGGGCATGCAGGCGACTCATCACGCCTTTGTCGCAATACAGCAGGTACTGACGGCTGTTATCCAGTTCCTTGAAACGCGCGTTCAATGCATAAAACGGCAGCGTTTGTACGTCGATGCCAGCGATGCCCAGCGGCTCGTCTTCAGCGGCATCCGGGTGACGGATGTCGATGACGATCTGGCCCGCCAGGGCTTCGCTGACTTCTTCGATCTGCACATCCTGGCCCAACTCGTCGATTACACGATCGATCGGGACCAGCTTGGCGTTCTCGAGCGCACGCTCCAGAATCGCCATATCAAACTGTTGTTCTTCATACTCCACGCGGTTGCGCTTGGCGTGGGTCTTGGGGTTCACCGAAATGACCCCGCAATATTCAGGCATGTGCTTGGCAAAGTCGGCAGTGCCGATGTGTTCTGCCAGGTCAATGATGTCCTGCTTGTGGCTGGCGATCAGCGGGCGCAGCACCAGCTTCTCGGTAACGCAGTCGATCAGCGACAGGTTCGGCAGCGTTTGGCTGGACACCTGGGAAATCGCTTCGCCTGTCACCAGCGCGTCGATCTGCAGTTGATCGGCAATTCGGGACGCCGCGCGCAACATCATACGCTTCAATACTACGCCCATATGACTGTTATCGACTTTACCGAGAATTTCGCCCAGCACTTCCTCGAACGGCACGCTGACAAACAGCACGCGTTGGGAACTGCCGTACTTCTTCCAGATATAGTGCGCGACTTCCATCACGCCCAATTCGTGTGCACGCCCGCCCAGGTTAAAGAAGCAGAAGTGGCTCATCAGGCCGCGGCGCATGATCTGGTAGGCCGCCACCGTGGAATCGAAACCGCCGGACATCAATACCAGGGTCTGTTCCAGGGCGCCCAGCGGGTAGCCGCCGATGCTATTGTGCTGGCTGTGGATCACAAACAACCGTTGGTCGCGAATTTCCATGCGCACTTCAATTTGCGGCGCTTTGAGGGAAATTCCGGCGGCGCCGCACTCGCGACGCAGCTTGCTGCCGACGTATTTTTCCACATCCATGGAGCTGAACGGATGCTTGCCGGCACGCTTGCAACGCACCGAAAAAATCTTGCCTTCCAGCTCACTGCCGAAGTGTTGTTTGCACTTTTCGGTAATGTCGTCGAAGTCGCTCAGCGGGTACTCGTCCACCTGCAGGAAATGCGCGATACCCGGCATGCAGCTCAGGCGTTCGGTCATATCCTTCAAGGCCTTGGCGTCGGTGACACGGGTTTCCAGCTCGAGATTGTCCCACACACCGTTCACCACCACCGCCGGGTCCAGATCGCGGAGCACGGTACGGATGTTCTTGGCCAACTGACGGATGAAACGCATCCGTACCGGTCGGCTTTTGATGGTGATCTCGGGGAAGACTTTAACGATTAATTTCATGGAAACAGCGCGTGCCGGGCCTGCCGAAAAAGGGGGCGCGGATTATAGCGGAAATCGCTCAAGGTTTAACCAGTTAATATGCATCACCGACGCGGCGCACCAAAACAGGTCATTCGCACAAAGAGACGCCACATTGCAGTGCGTTATTTATTCCGTTTCAGCGGTTTGCACCTTTATAGGGGCCATTTTGACGCAAAAAAGCCATGTTGGCGCACTGGCATGCAATTTGCTCTCTTGTGAGGCAGGTTGCCATGGCGGACTATCCGCGCCGGCATCACCCACATTCTAAGGGCTAACTCCACTACCCAGCCCGAAGCCACCCCGGAGGACACCATGTCGAAGTCGGTTCAACTCATCAAAGATCATGACGTTAAATGGATTGATCTGCGCTTCACGGACACAAAAGGCACTCAGCACCACGTGACCATGCCGGCTCGCGACGCGCTGGATGATGCGTTCTTCGAAGAAGGCAAAATGTTCGACGGCTCCTCCATTGCCGGCTGGAAAGGCATCGAAGCCTCCGACATGATCCTGATGCCGGACGACAGCACTGCCGTGCTGGACCCGTTCACCGAAGAGCCAACCCTGATCATCGTCTGCGACGTGATCGAGCCGTCGACCATGCAAGGCTATGACCGCGACCCACGTGCGATCGCCAAGCGTGCCGAGGAATACCTGAAATCGACCGGTATCGGCGACACCGTATTCGTAGGCCCGGAACCAGAATTCTTCATCTTCGACCAAGTGAAGTTCAAGTCCGACATCTCCGGTTCCATGTTCAAGATCTACTCCGAACAAGGTTCGTGGATGTCCGACCAGGACGTTGAAGGCGGCAACCATGGCCACCGTCCAGGCATCAAAGGCGGTTATTTCCCGGTTCCACCATTCGACCACGACCACGAAATCCGTACCTCCATGTGCAACGCCATGGAAGACATGGGCCTGGTCATCGAAGTACACCACCACGAAGTGGCCACTGCCGGCCAGAACGAAATCGGTGTGAAGTTCAACACCCTGGTGGCCAAGGCTGACGAAGTTCAGACCCTGAAGTACTGCGTACACAACACTGCCGTTGCCTACGGCCGTACCGCTACCTTCATGCCTAAGCCACTGTACGGCGATAACGGTTCGGGTATGCACGTTCACCTGTCCATCGCCAAAGATGGCAAGAACACCTTCGCTGGTGAAGGTTATGCCGGCCTGTCCGACACTGCCCTGTACTTCATCGGCGGTATCATCAAGCACGGTAAGGCCTTGAACGGCTTCACCAACCCGTCGACCAACTCCTACAAGCGTCTGGTCCCAGGCTTCGAAGCTCCGGTAATGCTGGCCTACTCGGCACGTAACCGTTCCGCCTCGATCCGTATTCCTTACGTGTCCAGCCCTCGCGCTCGCCGTATCGAAGCTCGCTTCCCGGACCCGGCAGCCAACCCATACCTGGCCTTCGCTGCGCTTGTAATGGCTGGCCTGGACGGTATCCAGAACAAAATCCACCCTGGCGACGCCGCCGACAAAAACTTGTATGACCTGCCGCCTGAAGAGGCCAAAGAGATCCCACAAGTGTGCGGCAGCCTGAAAGAAGCCCTGGAAGAGCTGGACAAGGGCCGTGCGTTCCTGACCAAAGGCGGCGTGTTCAGCGACGACTTCATCGATGCCTACATCGAGCTGAAAAACGCAGAAGAAATCAAGGTTCGCACCTTCGTACACCCACTGGAATACGAGCTGTACTACAGCTGCTGATCCGGTAGCGTCGCTTAACGTGACGTGATCGAAAAAGACCTCCTTCGGGAGGTCTTTTTTTGCCCGCGGATTACACAGCTCCGCACCTGCAAACCCAATCAAAAAGGTGGGAGCAAGCTTGCTCCCGATAGCAGTGGATCAGTTGATACAGGTGCTGACTGACACTCTGCTATCGGGGGCAAGCCCCCTCCCACAAGGAGATCAGCATTGAAACGTCGACTTGTGTTCGCTCTGTTATTCGTCAGTGCCAGTGCGAGCGCTGCGCCGCCCAGCCTCGAACCTTTACTCAACAGCGTCGCCGAACGCCTGGCAATCGCCGACCAGGTCGCCCTGAGCAAGTGGGACAGCCACAAGCCCGTGGAAGACAAGAAACGCGAGCAAGAGGTAATCGCCAGCGTCGTCGCCCTGGCACCGAGCTACAAGCTCGACCCTGCCGCTGCCGGGCAATTTTTCTCGGCGCAGATCGAAGCGAACAAATTGGTGCAGTACGCCCACCTGTCCGACTGGCAGTTCCAGGGTAAGGCACCCGACGATCCACGCCCGGATCTGGTCAAGCAGATTCGCCCGCAACTGGACCAACTGCAAAAGCGCCTACTACAGCAGTTGGCCGACTTCACCCCCCAGCGCAGTGACCCGCAGTGCCCGCAATGGTTGGCCGAGGCGGTGCATGAGCGGCGCAATGAGCCGCTGCGCCAGCTGGCGATGATTCGCGCTACCGCCGAACTGTGCCGCCACCCAGATTAAGGCAGCGTACCCAAGCGGAAAGGGGCCTGGGCCCGATAGCCGTGTGTCAGCTACCTCATGGGTAACTCGGCCATCGCCATCGGGAGCAAGCCCCCTCCCACATTGGTATTGCGTGCAATCGGACGTTCACGCGGCATATTTCTGAACAAACGTCACAAAACCGCACTACATTGGTGCAACACATTGCACCCTTCCCATCGACCCAGCCCATTTTGGTTCGAAACTACCCGACGAAGCTGGCAGAACGCCACAGTTTCGCGCCTTAAACCCCTATTTCAGGGCTTAAACGCTTCTTTTCGGAGCCTTGGTTTGGTTTTTGCATTTTCCTTGTATCAGCGTGTGCCTCAAGCCCGCGCCTTGCTCCAAAAGAGGTCCTGATGACCATCAGCGATGCACTGCACCGTTTGTTACTCGACAACCTGACCACCGCGACCATCCTGCTCAATGACGACCTGCGCCTTGAGTACATGAACCCGGCGGCAGAGATGCTCCTGGCCATCAGCGGCCAGCGCAGCCATGGGCAGTTCATCAGCGAATTGTTCACCGAGTCGGCCGAAGCCTTGAGCTCGTTGCGCCAGGCGGTGGAGCAGGCACACCCGTTCACCAAGCGCGAAGCGATGCTCACCGCCCTGACCGGCCAGACCCTGACCGTCGACTACGCCGTGACCCCGATCCTGAGCAACGGCAGCACCCTGCTGCTGCTCGAAGTCCACCCGCGTGACCGCCTGCTGCGCATCACCAAGGAAGAAGCGCAGCTGTCCAAGCAGGAGACCAGCAAGATGCTGGTGCGCGGCCTGGCCCACGAGATCAAGAACCCGTTGGGCGGGATTCGCGGCGCGGCGCAGTTGCTGGCGCGCGAGCTGCCGGACGAGCACCTCAAGGACTACACCAACGTCATCATCGAAGAGGCCGACCGCCTGCGCAACCTGGTGGACCGCATGCTCGGCTCCAACAAGCTGCCGGCGCTGGCGATGACCAACGTGCACGAGGTGCTGGAGCGTGTCTGTCATCTGGTCGAGGCCGAAAGCCAGGGTTGCATCACCTTGGTGCGCGACTATGACCCAAGCATTCCCGACGTGTTGATCGACCGCGAGCAGATGATCCAGGCGGTACTCAATATCGTGCGCAACGCCATGCAGGCCATCAGCAGCCAGAACGAGCTGCGCCTGGGCCGCATCAGCCTGCGCACCCGCGCCTTGCGCCAGTTCACCATCGGCCACGTGCGCCATCGCCTGGTAACCAAGGTCGAAATTACCGACAACGGCCCGGGCATTCCTGCGGAACTGCAGGAAACCATTTTCTTTCCCATGGTCAGCGGCCGCCCGGACGGTACCGGGCTGGGCCTGGCCATTACCCAGAACATCATCAGCCAGCACCAGGGTCTGATCGAATGTGAGAGCCATCCTGGCCACACCACGTTCTCGATCTTTCTGCCTCTGGAACAAGGAGCCCCATCGACATGAGCCGTAGTGAAACTGTCTGGATCGTCGATGACGACCGTTCTATCCGCTGGGTCCTCGAGAAAGCCCTGCAACAGGAAGGCATGACCACCCAGAGCTTCGACAGCGCTGACGGGGTGATGAGCCGCCTGGCGCGCCAGCAGCCCGACGTGATCATCTCCGACATCCGCATGCCCGGTGCCAGCGGCCTGGACCTGCTGGCACGGATTCGCGAGCAGCACCCGCGCCTGCCGGTGATCATCATGACCGCGCACTCGGACCTGGACAGCGCTGTGGCGTCCTATCAGGGCGGTGCCTTTGAATACCTGCCCAAGCCGTTCGACGTGGATGAAGCGGTGGCGCTGGTCAAGCGCGCCAACCAGCACGCCCAGGAACAGCAGAACCAGGAAGCCCCGCCCGCCCTGACCCGCACCCCGGAAATCATCGGTGAAGCGCCGGCGATGCAGGAAGTGTTTCGCGCCATCGGGCGCTTGAGCCACTCCAACATCACCGTGCTGATCAATGGCGAGTCGGGCACCGGTAAAGAACTGGTGGCCCACGCCCTACACCGCCACAGCCCACGGGCGGCGTCGCCGTTTATCGCGCTGAACATGGCGGCAATTCCCAAGGACTTGATGGAATCCGAGCTGTTCGGCCACGAGAAAGGCGCGTTCACCGGCGCGGCCAACCTGCGACGCGGGCGCTTTGAACAGGCGGACGGCGGCACACTGTTCCTCGATGAAATCGGCGACATGCCGGCCGATACCCAGACCCGCTTGCTGCGCGTACTGGCGGACGGCGAGTTCTACCGTGTGGGCGGGCATACGCCGGTCAAGGTCGACGTGCGCATCATCGCCGCGACTCACCAGAACCTGGAAACCCTGGTGCATGCGGGCAAGTTCCGTGAGGACTTGTTCCACCGCCTCAACGTGATCCGCATCCATATCCCGCGCATGTCGGACCGTCGCGAAGACATCCCGACCCTCGCGCGCCACTTCCTCAGCCGCGCCGCGCAGGAGCTGGCCGTCGAGCCGAAGCTGCTGAAAAGCGAGACCGAGGAATACCTGAAAAACTTGCCATGGCCCGGCAACGTGCGCCAACTGGAGAACACCTGCCGTTGGATCACGGTGATGGCGTCCGGGCGCGAAGTGCATATCGGCGACCTGCCACCGGAACTGCTCAGCCTGCCGCAGGATTCGGCGCCCGTGACCAACTGGGAACAGGCGCTACGCCAATGGGCCGACCAGGCCCTCGCACGTGGCCAGTCGAACCTGCTGGACAGCGCCGTGCCGGCCTTCGAGCGGATCATGATCGAAACCGCCCTCAAGCATACCGCCGGTCGCCGCCGCGATGCGGCCGTGCTGCTGGGTTGGGGCCGCAACACCCTGACGCGCAAGATCAAGGAACTGGGGATGAAAGTTGATGGTGGGGATGATGACGAAGGTGATGAGGGCTAATCATCATTCCCTGATCCACCGAAGATCCAATGTGGGAGGGGGCTTGCCCCCGATGGCAGAGTGTCAGTCGACATCTACATGGCTGACCCACCGCTATCGGGGGCAAGCCCCCTCCCACATTTGGATCTCCACAAGGTTTGGCGACCATGCACCGCTTCAATGCAGCATGAACCGGCATCGGGCACGGAGCCAACGCCTGAAACCTCAGCCACGTTGAATAAACTCTGAAAACCAAAAACACCAAAGCCCCGTATCCCGGGGCTTTGCGCTGTCTGGAGAGTTTTTTTTGGGCACCTTGGCCACTGTGGCACGCCCCCTGCAACAACCCCGATACAACCCAGTTTCGGGGACCTTGGTACAGGCAGGCCGAGAATCCCCTCTTTACACCCGGGGTGCTTGATGCGAACCGCGTCGCGCTCCACACCGCTTTGGGGAACCTCGGTACAGGCAGGCCGGGGATTCCCTCTTTAACACCGAAGCCCAATGGCTTCACCCCGTTTTGGGAGCCCTGGTACAGGCAGGCCGGGAACTCCCTTCTTTACACCCGGGGCTTATGCGGCAGAGCGCCCATAGCCCCAGCCCGTTTCGGGAACCTTGGTACAGGCAGGCCGGGGATTCCCTCTTTTATTGCTCTTGGAGATGGATCTCCAGCCGCCAGCGGCCTTCAGCCTTCTCTCCCGACCATTCCCCACGCAACGGCCGCGCCGCCACCAGGCTGAGCAACAGACCGCCATCGGTCTTGCGCACGCGCCAGTTCACATCCTTGTCATTGACCTTGAGCTGCCCGCTGGCGGCCTGGCCCTGCGCATCGAACAACAGCGCCACGGTGCCGTCGACGTGCTCACCGTGCAGCTTGGGTTCGCTGTTGAACCACACCACCAAACCGTCGGCTACAGGCGTTACCTGGAGCAACTCGACCGGGTCCGGGGTGGTCAGGCGCCCGATCATCAGGCCGACCATCAGGCCGACAATCGCCAAAGAGCCCAAAACCCTCGGCAATAGCTTCGGCCTGGGGTCCTCTTCGAGGGTAGAATGCAGCGCATCTTTGCCTTCGGAGCCGTGCATGTTTCACGTCATCCTTTTTCAACCAGAAATTCCGCCGAATACCGGCAACGTTATCAGGCTGTGCGCCAACAGTGGCTGCCACCTGCATTTGATCGAGCCCCTGGGCTTCGACATGGACGACAAGCGCCTGCGCCGCGCCGGGCTGGACTACCACGAGTACGCCACCCTCAAGCGCCACGCCGACCTCGCCAGTTGCCTGGAAAGCCTGGGCCACCCTCGGTTGTTCGCGTTCACCACCAAGGGCTCGCGGCCGTTCCATGATGCCAGCTTCGCCGACGGCGACGCCTTCCTGTTCGGTCCGGAAAGCCGTGGCCTGCCCGCCGAGGTGCTCGACGCTCTGCCCGACGGCCATCGCCTGCGTTTGCCGATGCGCGAAGGTTGCCGCAGCCTGAACCTGTCCAACACCGTCGCCATAGCCGTCTACGAAGGCTGGCGCCAACTCGGCTTCAAGTAACGCACAAAACAAATGTGGGAGGGGGCTTGCCCCCGATTGCAGTGGGTCAGTCAAATAGATGTCGACTGACACTCCGGCATCGGGGGCAAGCCCCCTCCCACATTTTTTATCGCATCGACTTATTGAACGGTCGGTGCGCCTTCCTGTTGCATGCGCTGCAGCTCTTGCGCGTACAGGGCATCGAAGTTCACCGGAGCCAGCATCAGCGCCGGGAACGAGCCACGGGTGACCAGGCTGTCCAGGGTCTCGCGGGCATACGGGAACAGGATGTTCGGGCAGAACGCACCCAGGGTGTGGCTCATGGACGCTTCGTCCAGGCCCTGGATCAGGAAGATACCGGCCTGTTGCACTTCAGCGATGAAGGCCACTTCTTCGCCATTCTTGACGGTGACCGACAGGGTCAGCACGACTTCGTGGAAGTCACCTTCCAGCGCTTTTTGACGGGTGTTCAGGTCCAGCGCAACGCTTGGGGTCCATTCCTGACGGAAGATGGCCGGGCTTTTCGGTGCTTCGAACGACAGGTCGCGTACATAGATGCGCTGCAGCGAAAACTGTGGGCCTTGGGCTTCTGCTGCTTCGGTGTTCTGTTGGTCAGTCATCGCAGATCCTTCTTGATCTTGGGGTCTTTTAGGGTTTAGGAGTCAGACGTGAAGCAGCGCGTCCAGCTTTCCGGCGCGCTCAAGGGCAAACAGGTCATCGCAGCCACCGATGTGCTTGGCGCCGATCCAGATCTGCGGCACGGACGTGCGCCCCGCCTTCTGGGCCATTTCGGCGCGCACCTGGGGTTTGCCGTCGACCTTGATCTCTTCGAAGGCAACACCCTTCTTCTCCAGCAAGGCCTTGGCCCGCATGCAGTAAGGGCACCAATCGCTGGAATACACGACAACCTGGCTCATATCACTTCACCAGCGGCAGGTTATCGGCGCGCCAGCTACTGATACCACCAGACAGCTTGGCGGCGGTGAAGCCGGTCTTGAGCATTTCGCGGGCGTGAGTGCCGGAGTGCTGGCCTTGGGCGTCGACCAGGATGATGGTCTTGGCCTTGTGCTTTTCCAGCTCGGCCAGGCGCGCGATCAGCTTGTCCTGGGGAATGTTCAGGGCACCGACGATATGACCGGCGGCAAAATCCTTGGCCGGACGGATATCCACGACAACGGCCTCATCCTTGTTGACCAGCGCGGTCAGCTCCGACGTGCTCAGGCTGCGGCCACCGCGGCTCATTTCATGAGCGATCAGCAGCGCCAGCAGGATGACGAAGGCACCCGCGAGCAGGTAGTGGGCAGTGGCAAATGCAATCAGGTGATCAACCATCAAGGAGGTTCCAGGGCGTTAAAATGGCGGTAAGTATACACAGCCGTCAGGGGGGGCCAACCCCCGTAAAGCGGTGACGTGGTCGGAACTTCGCTTTAAACTGCCACTCCCTTTTCAATCCCCTTCATTAATTACCGCCGCGAGAGGATCTATGACTACGACGCCTAAACCTTTGGTCCTGATAATTCTCGATGGCTTCGGACACAGTGAAAGCCACCACGACAACGCCGTGTACTCGGCCAACAAGCCGGTGCTGGACCGCCTGACCGCCACCCAGCCCAACGGCCTGATCTCCGGTTCGGGCATGGATGTGGGCCTGCCAGACGGCCAAATGGGCAACTCGGAAGTCGGCCATATGAATCTCGGCGCCGGACGAGTGGTCTATCAGGACTTCACCCGCGTGACCAAAGCGATCCGCGACGGCGAGTTCTTCGAGAACCCGACCATCTGCGCGGCAGTCGATAAAGCCGTCGCCGCCGGCAAGGCCGTTCACTTCATGGGCCTGCTGTCCGACGGCGGCGTACACAGCCACCAGGACCATCTCGTGGCCATGGCCGAACTGGCCTTCAAGCGCGGCGCCGACAAGATCTACCTGCACGCCTTCCTCGACGGCCGCGACACGCCGCCGAAAAGCGCGCAGTCGTCGATCGAACTGCTGGACGCCGCCTTCGCCGCCCTGGGCAAGGGCCGTATCGCCAGCCTGGTCGGTCGCTATTTCGCCATGGACCGCGACAACCGCTGGGACCGCGTGTCCCAGGCCTACAACCTGATCGTCGACGGCCAGGCCGAATTCAACGCCGCCACCGCCCAGGAAGGCCTGAAAGCCGCCTACGCGCGTGGCGAGAGCGATGAGTTCGTCAAAGCCACGACCATCGGCGAGCCGGTGAAGGTGGAAGACGGCGATGCCGTAGTGTTCATGAACTTCCGCGCCGACCGTGCCCGCGAGCTGAGCCACGTGTTCGTCGATGCCGGTTTCAACGACTTCGAACGCGCGCGTCAGCCGAAAGTCGAGTTCGTCATGCTCACCCAATACGCCGCCAACATCCCGGCCCCGTCGGCTTTTGCCCCGGGTAGCCTGGAAAACGTGCTGGGCGACTACCTGGCGAAAAACGGCAAGACCCAGCTACGCATCGCCGAAACCGAGAAATATGCCCACGTGACCTTCTTCTTTTCCGGTGGCCGCGAAGAACCGTTCCCGGGCGAAGAGCGCATCCTGATCCCGTCGCCAAAAGTCGCGACCTACGACCTGCAGCCGGAAATGAGCGCGCCGGAAGTCACCGACAAGATCGTCGACGCCATCGATCACCAGCGTTATGACGTGATCGTGGTCAACTACGCCAACGGCGACATGGTCGGCCACAGCGGCAACCTGGCCGCCGCGATCAAGGCTGTCGAATGCCTGGACCTGTGCGTGGGCCGCATCGTCGACGCCCTGGAAAAAGTCGGCGGCGAAGCGCTGATCACCGCCGACCACGGCAACTGCGAGCAAATGTCCGACGAATCCACCGGACAAGCCCACACCGCCCACACCACCGAGCCGGTGCCGTTCATCTACGTCGGCAAGCGCGACCTGAAAGTGCGCAACGGTGGCGTGCTGGCCGATGTAGCGCCGACCATGCTGATGTTGATGGGGCTGGAGAAGCCGAAAGAAATGACCGGCACCTCAATCCTGGTCTGATCTAAATAACACCGCGAAGCTAATGTGGGAGGGGCGGTGCGACGATTCGACTTGCCCCCGATAGCAGTGGGTCAGCCAACACCTATTCAGCTGACACACCGCAATCGGGGGCAAGTCGAATCGTCGCACCGCCCCTCCCACATTGGACTCGCGGTGTTGGGTAGGTGTCTTTTCGCCATACCACTGCCACTCGGCACCTATCTTGCCCGGAAGCCCCAAATGGGCGTTTTTTTTGCAGCGCTTGGCGGGCATACTAGGCCGTCCATTTCCCTGGTGTCGCCCGCCTCTATGCTTCGCGCCTTGATTACCCTCGCTCTTGTCTGCCTGCTCCAACCGGCATTTGCCGATGAGCGCGCACAAACCCAACAACAGTTGGACGCTACGCGTCAGGACATTACCGAGCTGAAAAAACTGCTCGGCAAGCTCCAGGAAGAAAAATCCGGGGTGCAGAAAGACCTGCGCGGCACGGAAACCGAAATGGGCCAGCTGGAGAAACAAGTCCAGGAGCTACAAAAAGAATTAAAGAAGAGCGAGTCGGAACTGGAGCGACTCGACGCTGAGAAAAAAAAACTCCAGAGCGCACGCGTTGAACAGCAACGCCTGATCGCGATCCAGGCCCGCGCCGCCTACCAGAGCGGCCGCCAGGAATACCTTAAGCTGCTGCTCAACCAGCAGAACCCGGAAAAATTCGCGCGCACCCTCACCTACTACGATTACCTGAGCAAGGCCCGCCTGGCTCAATTGAAGGGTTTCAACGAAACCCTGCGCCAACTGGCCAACGTCGAACAGGAAATCGCCGACCAGCAGTCACAGTTGCTCGACCAGAAAAGCGCCCTCGACACCCAGCGCGACCAGCTCGACAAGGTGCGCAAGGAACGCCAACTGGCCCTGGCCAAGCTCAATGACGACGTGAAGGCCCGTGACGCTAAGCTGCAAGCCCGCGAGCAGGACCAGGCCGACCTCGGCAAAGTGTTGAAAACCATCGAAGAAACCCTGGCCCGCCAGGCACGCGAGGCC
This sequence comes from Pseudomonas emilianonis, assembly GCF_023072625.1. Taxonomy (NCBI): domain Bacteria; kingdom Pseudomonadati; phylum Pseudomonadota; class Gammaproteobacteria; order Pseudomonadales; family Pseudomonadaceae; genus Pseudomonas; species Pseudomonas emilianonis. The sequence goes on along the minus strand of NZ_JAKNRV010000028.1, from coordinate 14,701 downwards.
GAGGAAGCGCGACAAAAAGCGCTGATCGCCCAGCAGGAAGCAGAAAAAAAGCGTCAGCGTGAGGCCGAACTGGCAGCCACTACCGACGCTCCGGCCCCACGTAAACCGGCGCATGCAGCGCCTGGCCCGCTGGTTTCCAGCGCGGGCGAATCCTTCGGCGGCCCTTTTGCTTCAGCTCGCGGCAAACTTCCATGGCCCGTTGATGGTCGACTACTGGCACGCTTTGGGGAAACCCGTGGCGATGACACCCGCGCCAAGTGGGATGGGGTGATGATCAGTGCCGCCGCCGGCAGCCAGGTCCACGCCGTCCACGGCGGTCGCGTGGTGTTTGCCGATTGGTTGCGGGGCGCCGGTCTATTGGTGATTCTCGACCACGGTAATGGCTATTTGAGTCTTTATGGCCACAATCAGACTTTACTCAAGTCGGCAGGTGATGTGGTAAAAGCCGGTGAATCCATCTCCACTGTCGGTAACAGTGGCGGCCAGGACACCCCGGCGCTGTACTTCGCTATTCGTCAGCAGGGCCGCCCGAGCGACCCTGCACAATGGTGCCGCACCCAAGGATAGGGTCGCATCTACATTAGGAGTTCGTTCGACATGCTGCATTTGTCCCGCCTCACTTCGCTGGCCCTGACGATCGCTCTGGTGATCGGCGCGCCTCTGGCTTTCGCCGACCAGGCCGCACCGGCTGCACCCGCCGGCACGGCCGCGACCACCAAGGCGCCGTTGCCGCTGGAAGAGCTGCGCACCTTTGCCGAGGTCATGGACCGGATCAAGGCAGCCTATGTCGAACCCGTAGACGACAAGACCCTGCTGGAAAATGCCATCAAGGGCATGCTCAGCAACCTCGATCCGCACTCCGCTTACCTCGGCCCGGAAGATTTCGCCGAACTGCAGGAAAGCACCAGCGGTGAGTTCGGTGGCCTGGGCATTGAAGTCGGCGCCGAAGATGGCCAGATCAAAGTGGTCTCGCCGATCGACGATACCCCGGCGTCCAAGGCCGGCATCCAGGCCGGTGACCTGATCGTCAAGATCAACGGCCAACCGACTCGCGGCCAGACCATGACCGAAGCCGTCGACAAGATGCGCGGCAAGATCGGCCAGAAAATCACCCTGACCCTGGTGCGCGACGGCGGTGCCCCGTTTGACGTGACCCTGGCCCGCGCGACCATCACGGTCAAGAGCGTGAAGAGCCAGTTGCTGGAGTCGGGCTACGGCTACATCCGCATCACCCAGTTCCAGGTCAAGACCGGCGACGAAGTGGCCAAGGCCCTGGCCAAGCTGCGTAAAGACAACGGCAAGAAGCTCAACGGCATCGTGCTCGACCTGCGCAACAACCCCGGCGGCGTGCTGCAGTCGGCGGTGGAAGTGGTCGACCACTTCATCACCAAAGGCTTGATCGTCTACACCAAGGGCCGTATTGCCAACTCCGAGCTGCGCTTCTCGGCCACTGGCAACGACCTCAGCGAAAACGTGCCGCTGGCCGTGCTGATCAACGGCGGCAGCGCCTCGGCCTCGGAGATCGTCGCCGGCGCCCTGCAAGACCAGAAGCGCGGCGTGCTGATGGGCACCACCAGCTTCGGCAAAGGCTCGGTGCAAACCGTGTTGCCGCTGAACAACGAGCGCGCCCTGAAAATCACCACCGCGCTGTACTACACGCCGAACGGCCGCTCGATCCAGGCCCAGGGCATCGTGCCGGACATCGAAGTGCGCAAGGCCAAGATCACCAACGAGGCCGACAGCGAGTACTACAAGGAAGCCGACCTGCAAGGTCACCTGGGCAATGGCAACGGCGGTGCCGACCAGCCGACCGGCAGCAGCACCAAAGCCAAGCCGATGCCGCAGGACGATGATTATCAACTGGCCCAGGCGTTGAGCCTGCTCAAGGGCTTGAGCATCACGCGCAGCCGTTGATATGCGCGTTGCCCTGATCATCGCTGCACTGTGCAGCCTGGCCGGGGTCGCCCACGCGACCCCGGCCAACGAACCGCACAAAGCCTACCTGACCTTAATCATCGACGACCTGGGGCAAAACCTGCCCCGGGATCGCCGCGTGCTGGCCCTGCCCGGCCCGGTGACCACGGCGATCATGCCCGACACGCCCCACGCCGCCGAATTCGCCCGCGAAGCGCACAAGGCCGGCAAGGTCGTGATCCTGCACATGCCCATGGACCCGGCCACCGGGCCGTTCGCATGGCACCCCGAGCTGCCTATCGAAGAACTCGGCAAACGCCTGGACGCCGCGTTCAAGGCCGTGCCCTACACCGCTGGCATCAACAATCACATGGGCAGCCGCATGACCGCCCAGCCCGAAGCCATGGCCTGGCTGATGGGCGAGTTGCAGCGGCGTCACAAGTTCTTTGTCGACAGCCGCACCAGCGCGCAAACCGTCGGCGCCGCCGAAGCGCAGAAGATCGGCCTGGCCAGTATCTCGCGGGATGTGTTCCTCGACGATGAACGCACCGAAGCCGCGATCACCACGCAATTGCAGAGCGCAATCAGACTGGCCCATAAACAGGGCTCAGCGGTGATGATCGGCCATCCGTATCCGCAGACCCTGGCGGTGCTCGAACGCGAACTGCCCAAGCTCAAGGCCCAGGGCGTGGACTGGATCGATATCAAGTTGATGATCAGCGTGCGCAGCAATCAGGCGATGGCGGGGCACGGCAAGAACGGCACCTACCAGCCGGCGCGTAGATAAATACCACTTGGTGACCGGACGATCCTTCGATAGTTGACGCCTGCCATGGCAGCCACCCAGAAGCCTCTGGATGGACTCGCGTCAACTCAAGGACGACCCATGAAAACGCCCTTTTCAGCGCTTTTTTTCAGCCTCCTGTCCACCCTGCCCTTCGCACTTTGGGGCGCCCCGAAGGACTTCGGCGAAGGCTTGGCCAACGCCAGCCCTGCGCGCATGCTCAGCAATGCGCAGCGCCAGCATGAGCATTGGAACGGCGTCGGCCGGGTCCGCAATGACGCCCAGACACTCTGCACCGCCAGCCTGTTGGACTCCCGCGATGACAGCGGTAAGTCCGGGCCGGCCTATGTCGTTACCAGCAGCCATTGCCTGCATCGGCTCAACGGTGCAGTGCAACGGGACTTGCCGATCAAGGGCAGCATCAGCTTCAACTACTTCGACGACACCCTCGAAACCATCAAGACCTACCCGCTCAAAACCCTGAATTGGGGCAGCAGCCAGGGAGTCGACCTGGCCATTATCGAGTTGCAGGCACCCCTGGCGGACTTGATCAAGGCGGGCATCACACCGCTGAAACTGGCCGAGGAGGTGCCCGCCGATGGCGTCGACATCCTCGCCCTGGTGGCGCCGGAATGGAACACCCTGCATCTGTCAGCCTGCACGCAGCAGGCCTCGCGCGAACTGCTGGAGCAGCCGTTCGTGTGGCGGGTCACCATGAAGAACCAGTGCCAGGACATTGGCCTGGGCGGCTTTGGCGGCCCATTGCTGGACCGCGCCACTAACCAGCTCTTTGGCATCCTCAGCACCAGCACTCGGGGCCAGCCGGAAGAACGCAAATGCCAGCGCGATGCACCCTGCGAGATCAACAACGGTCTACCCGTCTGGCACCCCGAGACCAACTACGGCAGCCCGGTGACGTTCCTTAATCACTGCTTCGTCGACGGCGCGCTGAAGGCTGACGGCGAACACTGCGAGCTCTACCCGACCACCACGATCACCTTCCAGACCCCGGAGCCCATCCAGCAATACTTTCTCAAGAAGTCCGGCGGCAAAGGCAAGGACATCGTGCCGCGCTGGAACCTGACGTTCACCACCAACACCCCGTTCTACCGCTACAAAACCACGCGGCGCGCCATCGATTGCGAGAATCCGGCGCTCTACAGTTCGCCGATCGAGGCGATCGGTGCCTCCATCAACGACCCCATCGGCCCGCAAACCGGGGTGCACATGCTGTGTATCGTGGGAGTGGACTCTGCCGAGCAACCGGTGACCAACGGCATGATGAAAAACGCCTTGAGCCTGGCGGTGGAGTTGGCCGAGCCAGGACCGGCACGCACGCCCAACCTGACGATCAACGTGGATAACCTTGGGCTGGCGGCCTATACGGTGATCTGGAACCTCGCGCCACCGTTCATGCAGCGCTACACCTACAAGTACGGTCCCGCCGCTACCACCGATTGCCTGCGGCCGGTGAACTACCTGCCTATACCGCCTGCACCTGCGCCTGCGGATGAAGACGACGAGGACATCATCGACCTCGTGCGTCCGCTCAATGACTACCCTGCCATGCCGCTGGAAAAGTACGCCCATCTGATCCCGGTTCGGGACACGCCCTACAAGATCTGCACCTATGCCTTCGACCAGGCGGAACAGCCGTCGACCTTGCGTGTGGACCTGCTCAAGCCGCGTTGATAGCTATAGATAACGTGCCATGACCTCGTCGATCACGCCCTCTTTGCGCAATTGATCCAACGCCGCCTGCAGCTTGGCCACCGTCTCATCCGGCACGTCCTTGTTCAGCGCCAGGTACAACTGGGCGCTGTTGAAACGCAGGACCGTCTTGAGCCCGGTCACACCGACCTGGCGCGCCAGGTAGCGGCCGGCCGGGTCGCCGGTGGCCCATAGGTCGATCTGACCATCCAGCAGCTTTTGCGCGTTGTCCTGGTCACGCAACACCAGCACGGGCTTGAGGCCACGCCTTTCCAGGGTCTCGGCAATCGCGTCGCCCCTGTAGGCGCCAATCTTGTAGCGCCGCGCCTGCGCCAGCTCGCCGAGCTGGATCTTGCTGTCGGCCTTGGCCAGCATCACCCAGTCATCCGGGCCAATAGGGCCGACCCATTTGAACAGCGCTTCACGCTCTGGCAGGCGAGCCATCACGAACACGCCGTAGCCGGGGTTTTCCAGGGCAAGTTTGTAGATCCGCTCCCAAGGAAAGCGCAGGGTGAGGTTGTAGGAAATGCCGGCACGCTTGAAGGTTTCGCGCACGATGTCCACGGCGATGCCTTCGATGTTGTCTTCCTTGGCAAAGTTCTTGCCGTTTTTCGCCATGTTGTAGGGCGGGAAGTTTTCCGTCAGCAACACCAGGGAGGCGTCAGACGATTCTTCGGCTTGGGACGCTCCGATCATGAGCACGGAGGTACTGGCGAGGGCGAGCAGCAGGTCTTTGAACATGAAAGTTACCGGAATCCATGGCAAGCGCAGAGAGTGCCGCGCACTTGCCATGGTGTCCAGCAGCGTTTAGCGCACCACGATACCGCGCGCGGCCATGTACGCCTTGGCCTCGGGGACGGTGTATTCGCCAAAGTGGAAAATACTCGCCGCCAGCACGGCGCTGGCGTGGCCTTCGATCACGCCGTCGGCCAGGTGCTGCAGGTTGCCGACGCCGCCAGAGGCGATCACCGGAATGCCCAGCGCATCGCTGATGGCGCGGGTCACGCCGAGGTCGAAGCCGTTTTTCATGCCATCCTGGTCCATGCTGGTCAGCAGGATTTCACCAGCGCCCAGGCCTTCCATCTTCATCGCCCACTCCACCGCGTCCAGGCCGGTCGGCTTGCGCCCGCCGTGGGTGAAGATCTCCCAGCGCGGGGTTTCGCCGGGGCCGGAGACTTTCTTGGCGTCGATGGCCACCACGATGCACTGCGAGCCGAAGTGCTGCGCGGCTTCGCCGACGAACTCCGGGTTGAACACTGCAGCGGTGTTGATCGAGACCTTGTCCGCGCCGGCATTGAGCAGGTTGCGGATGTCTTGCACGGAGCGCACGCCACCGCCCACGGTCAGCGGGATGAACACCTGGCTGGCCATGCGCTCGACGGTGTGCAGCGTGGTGTCGCGGCCGTCGACGCTGGCGGTGATGTCGAGAAAGGTAATCTCGTCGGCACCTTGCTCATCGTAGCGACGGGCGATTTCCACCGGGTCGCCGGCGTCACGGATGTTCTCGAACTTGACACCCTTGACCACGCGACCGTTGTCGACGTCCAGGCAAGGGATGATGCGTTTGGCCAGCGCCATGGTCAGTCCTCAGCCGTTGTAGGCATCGCAGTAAGCCTGGGCTTCGGAGACGTCCAGGGTACCTTCGTAGATCGCGCGGCCGGTGATGGCGCCGATGATCCCAGGGGCCCGGGCGTCCAGCAGCGACTTGATGTCACCCAGGTTGTGGATGCCACCGGAAGCGATCACCGGGATCTTGGTCGCCGCCGCCAGCGCAGCGGTGAACGGCACGTTGCAGCCCTGCATCATGCCGTCTTTGGCGATGTCGGTATAAACGATGGCGGACACGCCGCAGGCTTCGAACTGCTTGGCCAGGTCGATCACCTGCACCGTGCTGATTTCAGCCCAGCCGTCGGTGGCGACGAAACCGTCCTTGGCGTCCAGGCCGACGATCACTTTGCCCGGGAACGCGCGGCAGGCCTCGGCGACGAAGGCTGGGTCTTTCACGGCCTTGGTGCCGATGATCACGTAGCTCACGCCAGCCTTGACGTAGTGTTCGATGGTTTCCAGGGAGCGGATACCGCCGCCGATCTGGATCGGCAGGTTCGGGTAGCGCTTGGCGATCGCGGTCACCACTTCACCATTGACCGGCTGGCCTTCGAAGGCGCCGTTCAAGTCCACCAGATGCAGACGACGGCAACCACCTTCCACCCATTTGGCAGCCATGCTCACCGGGTCGTCGGAGAACACCGTGGAATCTTCCATGCGGCCCTGGCGCAGACGGACGCAAGCGCCGTCCTTGAGATCGATAGCGGGGATAATCAGCATCTGGCAAACCTTATTCGATATTCAGCAATGCTTGGGAAATCAGGGTTTCTCAAGCGACCACAGGTCGCTTTCGATACTTTCGAACCTTTCTCTAAGGAGCGTCTGCGTATCGAAAATCGCCCTGTTGTAATAGTGCGGCGCAACTTCAAGGGTGAACAACTCAAGGATCTCAGCGACCTCGAACGAGCCCAGCTTGAGCTCGAAACGGTCCTCCATGAAGCGCTTGATCTTGTTGGTAGCCTCACGCTCCTGTTCGGGCGTGAGGTTCAGGATCGGCAGCTTCGGCTTCTTGGCCATTTACCAGCGACCGTCCCACGCAGCGAAGTTCTGCAGCAATTGCAGGCCATGGGTATGGCTCTTCTCCGGGTGGAACTGCACCGCAAAACGCGAACCCTCGGCCAGCGCAGCGGCAAAGTCGACGCCGTAGTGCCCGCCACCCACCACCTGGCGCGGGTTACCGGCGGCGATGTAATAGCTGTGGACGAAGTAAAAGCGCGCCATGTCCGGGATTTCATGCCACAGCGGGTGATCGACGGTGCGACGCACTTCGTTCCAGCCCATGTGCGGGACTTTCAGATGCTCGCCGTCTTCATGCAGGTCCTTGCCGAAGAACTTCACCTGGCCTGGAAACAGGCCGATGCAGTCCACGCCGTCGTTCTCTTCACTGCTGTCGAGCAAGGCTTGCATGCCCACGCAGATACCCAGGAACGGTCGGTCCTGGCTGACTTCACGCACCAGGCTGTCAAAGCCCAAACGACGAATTTCAGCCATGCAATCGCGAATCGCGCCAACGCCTGGGAACACCACGCGGTCGGCTTCGCGAATCACATTGGCATCGCTGGTGATCAGCACCTTGCCGGCACCTACGTGTTCGAGGGCCTTGGCCACCGAGTGCAGGTTACCCATGCCGTAATCGATAACCGCGACCGTCTGCATTACAGGACGCCCTTGGTCGATGGCATTTGCCCGGCCATACGGTCATCCAGCTCCACCGCCATGCGCAGCGCGCGACCGAATGCCTTGAACACGGTTTCGATCTGGTGGTGGGTGTTGGTGCCGCGCAGGTTGTCGATGTGCAGGCTGACGAGTGCGTGGTTGACAAAACCCTGGAAGAATTCCTGGAACAGGTCAACGTCGAAACCGCCCACAGTGGCGCGGGTGTAGGGCACGTGCATCTGCAGGCCTGGGCGGCCGGAGAAGTCGATGACCACCCGCGACAGCGCTTCATCCAGCGGGACATAGGCGTGGCCGTAGCGACGGATGCCTTTCTTGTCGCCGATGGCCTTGGCAAACGCCTGGCCGAGGGTGATACCGACATCCTCCACCGTGTGGTGGTCGTCGATATGCAGGTCGCCCTTGCTGACGATATCCAGGTCGATCAGCCCATGACGGGCGATCTGGTCCAGCATGTGCTCAAGAAAAGGTACACCGATATCAAATCGGGCCTTTCCGGTGCCATCCAGGTTGATCGAGGCTTTGATCTGGGTTTCCAGAGTGTCGCGCTCGACGGACGCCTTACGTTCGGCCATCACCAGCTCCGCAAAATCATTGGGCGAAAAAGGCAGCCATTATAGGGGCGCGGGCGCTAAACAGAAACATCGAAGGGGATAAGACTGACGAGTTGAAGCGAGGAGGGTCGGGGATAGACATGTGCGTACAAGTAGGGGACGGGCTTGCGTGGCGAGGGAGCTTGCTCCCGCTGGGCTGCACAGCAGCCCCAAAACCTGTCACCGCGACCTGCCTGAGGCATGCGGTAAATCGATTGGGGTCGCTTCGCGACCCAGCGGGAGCAAGCTCCCTCGCCACAACAAGATTGCCCACAGCGGTCGGGCGGTCTTAGTGGAACAGTACCGCCGTCTTCTGCAGGGTCACCCACACACCCCACGCCAACGGAATACCCACGACCAACCATGCCGCGACAGCCAGCGGCTTGCTGCCGGCGGAGGCTTGCCATTCGAGCACGGTGCTCGAATCCGCGCCCTTGTCATGGCCCAGCGCCTGTTCGGCGGCCAGTTCGGCGTCGGTCATGAAATACTTGTCGTCCACCGGGCGCACCAGCAAGTTGCAGATGAAACCCAGCACCAGCAGGCCGGCGAGGATGTACAAGGTGATGTCGTAGGCAGCGGCGCGTTCGACGCCGATGCTCAACTGATACTCACGCAGGTAGTTCACCAACACCGGGCCCAGCACGCCCGCCGCAGCCCAAGCGGTCAGCAGGCGACCGTGGATCGCGCCGACCATCTGGGTGCCGAACAGGTCGGCCAGGTAAGCCGGAACGGTCGCAAAACCGCCGCCGTACATCGACAGGATGATGCAGAACGCCGCCACGAACAGCGCCACGTTGCCCAGGTGCCCCAGGTTCGGGATCAGCGCATACAGGGCAAAGCCCAGGGCGAAGAACACGAAGTAGGTGTTTTTACGGCCCAGGTAGTCGGAGAACGACGCCCAGAAGAACCGGCCACCGATGTTGAACAGGCTCAACAACCCGGTAAAGCCCGCCGCAATCGCCGCGATCGACGCCAGTTGCCCGGCATTCAGTTGACCGAACGGCACATCCACACCCAGCAACTTGCCGCCGAACACTTCCTGCAGCAGCGGCGAAGCCATGCCGAGGATGCCGATACCGGCAGATACGTTCAGGCACAGCACCAGCCATACCAGGCGGAATTGCGGAGTTTTCCAGGCCACGTTCACGTGAACGTGACGGTGGGTGATCATCGCGTTGCTGGCTTTTTTCTCCGGTGCGGTCCAGCCCTCAGGCTTCCAGCCGGTCGGCGGGACGCGGTACGACAGTGCGCCACCGATCATGAACACGAAGTAAATCGCCGCCATCACCAAAAAGCTCTGCCACACGCCCACGCTGGTTGGCGAAGCGAAGTGCCCCATCAGCGCCGCCGCCAGGGGCGCACCCACCATTGCGCCGCCGCCGAAGCCCATGATCGCCATGCCGGTAGCCATGCCGCGCTTGTCCGGGAACCACTTGATCAGGGTCGACACGGGCGAGATATAGCCCAGCCCCAGGCCGATACCGCCAATGACGCCGGAGCCGATCCACATCAACCAGATCTGGTGGGTATAAATCCCCAGCGCCGAAATCAGCAGGCCGCCACACCAGCACAATGCCGAGACGACGCCCGCCTTGCGTGGCCCGGCATGTTCCAGCCAGCCGCCCCAGATCGCTGCCGAGCAGCCCAGGAAGATGAAGAACAGGGTGTAGATCCAGCCGAGCATGGAGATCGGCCAGTCGCACTGGGACGAGAAGACCTGGGCGATAAAGCTCATATCCGGCGCGCAGGCGACCGGCGTGGTGATCCCCAGCGCCTTGGACAGCGGCAGCCAGAACACCGAAAAGCCGTAGGCCATGCCGATACACAGGTGGATGGCCAGGGCGGCCGGTGGAACCAGCCAACGGTTGAACCCGGGCTTGGCGATGATGCGCTCCTTGGACAGGAACGCAGGCTGCGCGGCAGTGATACCCGCCGCAGTGCTAGTGCTCATTGGTGTTTCCCCCAGTTATTAGTATGTGTTCGTCAGGCGCGCTCTCCTTCGGCCTTGCACGCAAAGCGTGGCCGTTTTGTTGAATAGAACTCCATTTAAAGCGCGACGTTACGTCGCAGAAGGCGGACGAACGCGCAGAGATTAGCATCAACGGCGTACAGAAAAACCAAAGTGCCACTACCTTTTGGGAATTATTTGTGTTTTTTGACGCCAGAATACCGTCCCGACGCTAGATACAATGTAACGATCCGTGAACTGACGCAGGCCATCGGGCGCTATACTCTGCGGCTAAATTTTGAAATCGACATACAAGGACTCGCCCATGAAAGCGTTCGGCAAAATCCTGGGTCTGGTACTTCTCGGGCTGTTGCTGATCATTGTGGCTCTCGGCTTTGCCCTGACCCATCTCTTCGATCCCAACGACTACAAAGACGAGATTCGCCAGATTGCCCGCGACAAGGCCCACATCGAGCTGACGCTCAATGGCGACATCGGCTGGAGCCTGTTCCCCTGGCTGGGCCTGGAACTGCACGAAGCCAGCGTCGCAACCCTGACCACCCCGACCCAACCGTTTGCCGATCTGCAGATGCTCGGCCTGTCGGTACGCGTGCTGCCGCTGCTGCGCCGCGAAGTACAGATGAGCGATGTGCGTGTCGAAGGCCTGAACCTGCGCCTCAACCGCGACAAGCAAGGCCACGGCAACTGGGAAGACATCGGCAAGAACGCCCCCGAGGCGACCACCGAGACCCCAGCCCCAGCGCAACCGGCGCCACCGCCGACCGAGGTGAAGGCAGAGAAACCGCCGCAGCCCATCCGCCTGGACATCGACAGCCTGACCATCAACAACGCCCGCATCGAATACAACGATGAACAGACCGGCAAGCAGTTCAGCGCCGAAAGCATCCAACTGAGTGCGGGCGCCATCCACGAAGGGGCAAGTATTCCGCTGAAGCTCACCGCGTTCCTCGGCAGCAACCAGCCGGTCATGCGCGTCAAGACCGAACTCAACGGCAACCTGCGCATTCAGCGTGCGCTCAAGCGTTATCAGCTCGAAGACATGAGGATCAGTGGTGAAGCCACCGGCGAGCCGCTGCAAGGCAAAACCGTGACCTTCTCCACCCAAGGCCAACTGCTGGTGGACCTGGCGGCCAACATTGCCGAATGGACCAACCTGAAACTCTCGGCCAACCAGTTGCGCGCCCTCGGCGAACTGAAGGTCAACGACCTGGACAAGACCCCGCAGATCAGCGGCGCCCTGTCCGTCGCCCAGTTTGACCTGGCCAAGTTCCTCGACAGCATCGGCAACCCGCTGCCATCGATGGCCGAGGGCAGCCTGAGCAAGGTCGAGCTGGTCAGCCGCCTCCAAGGCACGCCCACCCGCCTGGCCCTGGAAGACCTCAACCTGAAACTCGACAGCAGCACCTTCACCGGCCGCGTCGCCGTGGACGATTTCGCCAAGCAATCGCTGCGTGTGCAACTCAAGGGTGACACCTTCAACGCCGACGACTCTTCGCCCCTGCCCTGTTCGATTCTGTTGTTGGCCGGTGGCCGCGGCCAACGCATGGGCGGACAAGACAAGGGCTTGCTGGAATGGCACGGCCAGCCGCTGATTGCGCACTTGCAACACTTGGTGCGCCCACTGACCGACGACCTGATCATCTCGTGCAACCGCAACCTGGAGCGGTACGCGCCCTATGCCGACCAGGTGGTGAGTGACGACAGCGCGGATTTCCCCGGACCGCTGGCCGGTATCCGCGCAGGATTGAGCGCCGCCCGCCATGGGCACGTGCTGATCTTACCGTGCGATGTACCGCACCTTGACGCCCGACTGCTCGCCGATCTGCGCGAGACGGCGCAGCGCAATCCGCGGCTGCCGGTGATGGTGCGCCACGGAGAATTCTGGGAACCGTTGATCTGCATCATCCCCACCTACCTGCAAAGCGCGGTAGAACAGGCCTGGCAAGCCGGTGAGCGCAGCCCGCGCAAGATTTTCCTGCAGTTGGGTGGCGTCGGGCTGGAATGCCCGGCAGACGATCCGCGCCTGGCCAACCTGAACACGCCTGCGCTGTTACACACAGGGCCTGGCATGTCAGAATGAACCTCGCACAAGGAACTTTGTCGACGCGCCACGCGTCACACTGTCAGCACTCAAAAAGAATTCTCTCGGAGACACACCCATGACTCAACGGACCATCGCCGCTCTCATGCTTGCACTAGGCCTCGCTACCCTTGCCGGTTGCGCCTCGCCAACAGTGATCACCCTGAATGACGGTCGCGAAATCCAGGCTGTCGATACCCCACAATTTGACAAGGCTTCGGGCTTCTACGAATTCGAACAGCTTGACGGCAAGCGTACCCGCATCAACAAAGATCAAGTGCGTACCGTTAAAGACCTGTAAGCCGCAACGCTTGCACACAAGGCCCGCCTCGCGCGGGCCTTGTCGTTTCCGGGGTTACCAGTCGAGGGTGATTTGGCTGCGGAAACTGCGTTCTTCACCCGTTACCGGATCGATAAAACGCACGCCTTGGGCGAGCAGCTTCAAGGGATTGGCGTAGTCGTCAACGGCATCCTTGATTACGTCGGGGTAGAACGGATCATTGCAGATACTCGCCCCGAGGGCCGTCATGTGTACCCGCAACTGGTGCTTCTTACCGGTCACGGGGAACAGGCCATAGCGCCATAAATCGCCGTGGGTTTCGCGCACTTCCACGGCCGTTTCGGTGTTGCTGGTGCCTGGCCCTTCCTGCATGCGAAAGAATGGCTCGCCATCCACCAGGCGGCTTTTATGGACCAGGGGGAAGGTCAGGTTCGACAAGGCTGGGGCGATAGCCTCGTAGAATTTGTCGATTTTGCGAGTGGGAAATAACTGCTGATAGGCCGAGCGGCTTCGCGGGTTAGCCGAGAACAGCACCAGCCCCGCCGTGTGCCGGTCGATGCGGTGCAGGGGCACCAGGGACGGGTTGTCCAGGCGGCGAATAAGGCGGCGCAACAGGGTTTGCTCGACGTACTCACCGGCTGGGGTGACGGGCAGAAAGTGCGGTTTGTCCGCCACCACCAGGTGCTCGTCGGCGTACAGGATGGTTTCCTGCACCGGGATGACTTTTTCGTTCGGCACTTCGCGGAAGTAGTAGATGCACAGGCCTTCCTTGTAGGCCAGGTCCAGGCGGATCGGACTGCCCTGCAGATCCAGCACGCGGCCACGGGCGATGCGGTCCAGCCACTGCGCGCGGCCGATCGCCGGGAAATGCTCGCACAGGCAATCGAGCACCGTCGCCCAAGGGCCAGGCGGCAAGTACAAGGTGCTGGCTTGATGCTGGGACGCAGAAAAACCGGAAGTGGACATGCAGATGCTCGAAGCCTGGGAAACAGGCCGGCATTATCCCGCATGGAGCGGGATTGAGCCTAGGGCGGATCTCAGGCCTTGGCCAATTGTGCCCGCAGGATCGGCGAAGCACTGGCGGCGTCGGTAAATTCCTTGAGCCAGCGCAATACGTCCACCGCTTCCCAACGGCCCGGATCATACAGCGCGTACAGCAAGCCCTGGTAACCCACCACATCCAACTGCCTGTGATAACCGGCGCGCTGGAACAGCGCCTCGATCTCGGCAAAGCAGGTATTGAAATGCACTTTGTTAAACGGCGTCTTGCCTTCCGTGACCAGGCCATCGAGGCGCAGCTCGTTCACCGCGTCGCGCACGACATCGGCGGACATGCGATTAACGCTGCTTTTCAGTTGTTCAACATTCACCACGGGCGTTCCCTCTATTCAATCGCTGTACAAACATACAGTAACCCAATATTGAGAAAGCTGCCATCGCCCAAGCGCTAGAGTAGGAAGGACACGACTTGCTCGGTGTCGAACGGCCAAGCCAGTTCAGCCCCCGTGTCTACCCGGCGCAGCACCGGAATCGTTAGGCCGTAGGCTTCGAACAGGGCTTCGGAATCGGCGATATCCACCAGTTCCACCATCAACCCATGTTCGACCAACGGCATGATTTCTTCTTCGGCGAGCTCACACAGATGGCAGCCCAGAGTAGTGAACAACTGGCATTCAGGAGGCATGACGATAGAACCTGATCAGGAATAGGCGCCCATTTTAGGCCGACTCAATAGCGCTGGCGAGCCGATAAACCCTGACCCAGGTCACCACGTCCTATAACTGATTCAGCGACTCTCGCGGCTTTTTGTCCGCCCCCCCCTACAACGGAGATGCTTGTGTTCGCCAACCTGCTGATCATTCTGGCCTCATCCCTGGTGGTGATTGCGCTGTTTCGCCGGCTGCAATTGCCGCCCGTGCTGGGCTACCTGTGCGTGGGCCTGGCCGTGGGGCCGACCGCCCTCGACTGGGTGAATGACAGCGAACACCTGCCTGACCTCGCTGAACTGGGCGTGGTGTTCCTGCTGTTTTCCCTGGGCCTGGAGTTCTCGCTGAGCAAAATGTTCGAGCTGCGCCGCGTGGTATTTGGCCTG
>NZ_JAKNRV010000289.1:0-6740 GCF_023072625.1 Pseudomonas emilianonis | reverse complement strand
CTACCTGAACAAAAACCTGGTGATCGAAGGCGCCGAAGACACCCAACTGCAGTACCCGTTCGAGAACGTGCAGATTGCCCCCTATGACACCGACAACGTGGCTTTCCAGGACCTGGGCCTGGGCGCCGGTGTGCGCCTGGATGCGATCCTCACCAACCTGGTCACCGCCCAACCGCGCCTGAGCCAGGACAAGCGCTTCAAGCTGGCCGGCGAAGCGCTGTACGCCGAGCCCAACTCGGTGGCCATCGAAAAAGGCGACCCGCAGTGGGACAGCAAAGTCCGTGAAGTCTTTGCACAACTGAAACAGGACGGCACCTTGAGCAAGTTGTCGCAAAAATGGATCGGTGCCGACATCAGCCAATGACCGCATTCCCCACTCCGCCCAAGCCGCCGACAAGCGCGTCGCGGCTACAGCGACTCTTCGGTTTTCGCACGCGCCTGTACCTGACCTGGGCCGCGCTGTTTTGCCTGTTCGCCAGTTTCTTCCTGAGCTTTGACCTGAAGTTCTCGATCATCCTCGACAAGCTGCCCAATCTGGTCGGCGTGCATCTGGCACCCAACGGGTTTCTGCAAGGCGCGGCGCTGACCTTGTTTCTGTGCCTGTGCTCAATCGCGGCTTCGTCGGTACTGGGCTTTATCACCGCACTGGGGCGCCTGTCGAAAAGCGCGGTAGCCTTTGGCGTCGCGAGTTTCTATGCCTCGTTCTTTCGCGGTACGCCGCTGCTGATCCAGATCCTGCTGATCTATCTGGGCCTGCCGCAACTGGGCCTGGTGCCGGGCGCCATCGTCGCCGGGATCATCGCGCTGTCGCTGAACTACGGCGCCTACCTGAGCGAGATCTTCCGCGCCGGCATCCTCGGCGTACCCCACGGCCAACGGGAAGCCGCCCTGGCCCTGGGCATGCGCGACAGTGTGATCTTCTGGCACGTCACCCTGCCCCAGGCCATGCGCACCATCATCCCGCCCGCCACCAACCAGTTCATCTCAATGCTCAAGGACTCGTCCCTGATCTCGGTGATGGGCGTGTGGGAAGTGATGTTCCTCGCGCAGTCCTACGGCCGTTCCAGCTATCGCTATATCGAAATGCTCACCACGGCGGCGATTATTTACTGGGTGATGTCCCTCGGCCTGGAACTGATCCAGGCGCGCATGGAGCGGCATTACGGCAAGGGGTATGTGCGACGGGGGTGAGGACTTGTTCAGATGAGTTTTTAATCGCACCGCACTAGAGACAACTCCCGCAAACCAGGGGTCGAGAGCCTGACAGTTATCGCCCCGCCATCTCGCTAAATTTCCGGCCTCATTCATCAGAGGTTGGGATCACATGTCCTTTACACACCAACGACTTGTACTTGTCATGGCGCTTGCGATCAGCGCCGCCAGCCTTCAACAGGCCCAGGCGCGGGGCGATATCGAATACCGGCCGTATCATTTCCAACCCTATGACGCGCTTGATGCTGAGTGGGCCGACGCGTCGCCTGAAAAAGCCGAACCCATCGACGGTTACCTCACTGGGCAAGCCACCACGCACAATGGCCTGCAGGTCGCCAAGGCCCTGGAACCCGCGCTGATTAAATTGCTGGAGTCCGGCGAACTGACCTCCGAACAGATCAAAGAGTTGGAAAAGTTCGATGCCGCGCTCGCCAATCATCCCGGTGGCATTGGCGCGGCCCTTGAGCAATTGGCCGCCAGCCAGAACGCCAACCTCGCGGCCGCGACCCAAAACAGCACACAGCAACTGAGCACCCAACTGCTTTCGATCCTGCGCAGCCTGCCCGCCGACGACGATGGCCACTTCTGGGTCAAGGGCCTGGGCAACGACGGCACACTCGACAAAAAAGCCGGCAGCGCTGGCTTGAAACACGGCACCCAAGGCCTGTTGCTGGGTGCCGACTGGGCGCTGGACCACGCCTGGCGTGTCGGCGTGATGGGCGCCAAATCCAGCAGCCACCTCGACGCCCAGCGTTTCTCCGCCGACCTCGACAGCTGGCACCTGGGCGGCTACGCCGTGCGTCAGGACGGCCCGTTGGCCCTGCGCCTGGGGGCGATCTACAGCAGCCATGACGGGCAGAACAAGCGCAGCGTCAAGCTGCTCGATTACGCCGAGCAGCTCAGGGGTAATTACACCGCCCACAGCCAAACCGTCTTCTCCGAAATGGGTTACCAATTGGGCAGTGCGGATTTCAGCGTGGAACCCTTCGCCGGCCTCGGTTACCAGCGCTATCACCGCGACGGTTTCAAGGAGCGGGGTGGCCTGAGCGCGCTGAACGTCGGCTCACAAAACCAACAGAATCTGAGCAGCACTTTTGGCCTTCGCCTGGCGTCGCTGTATCGGTTCGATAATCAGATGAGCCTGACACCCCACCTCAGCACCCGTTGGAAACACCTCTACGGCGATGTCGACAGCCAGGTCCGCCAATCCTTTCGCTATACGCCGGTGCAAAGCGACGGCTTTACCCTCCAGGGCACGTCGCTGGACCGCAATAGCCTGAACGTCGAGGCCGGCCTGGACCTCGCACTGTCGCCGCAACACACCGTGGGCCTGACCTACGCCAACGAAACAGGCAACCATAGCCGCAATCAGGGCCTGATGGGCCAGTGGCAAATGAAGTTCTGACCCCCGCAGCACCCGACGGCCAAATGGCGCGCAAAAAAAAGGGGAGCACCTGCTCCCCCGAGGATTAAGCGGTAGTGTCGAAGGCTGGATCAGCCTTCGATTTCAATCAGGATTTCGCCAGGGTTCACCCGGTCGCCCTTGGCCACGTGAACGGCGGTCACCTTGCCGGCAATCGCTGCCTGCACTTCGGTTTCCATCTTCATCGCTTCAGTAATCAGCACCGCCTGGCCGGCCTTGACCACGTCGCCTGGCTTGACCAGCACGTCGACGATATTGCCTGGCATCGTGGTGCTC
Source organism: Pseudomonas emilianonis (assembly GCF_023072625.1). Taxonomy (NCBI): domain Bacteria; kingdom Pseudomonadati; phylum Pseudomonadota; class Gammaproteobacteria; order Pseudomonadales; family Pseudomonadaceae; genus Pseudomonas; species Pseudomonas emilianonis. Next base: position 3,829 of record NZ_JAKNRV010000289.1, on the reverse strand, counting down.
ACATGGCCTGGCTCGGTGGCTTGCTTGCGCTTGCTGCCGCCACCGCCGACGAACTCGTTGAGCGGTTCGAACACCACTTCTTCGGGCATGCCGTCGATGGACAGGTAGAAGTGACGCTTGCCTTCAGCCTTCACGCCGACACCCGTGATGTCGACGCGGTAGCTTTCGCCGTGGACGTCGATGACGAACTCGGTCGGTACGCCTTCGCCACCGACACGGGCCACGCCGCCGGCTTCCGGGATCGGCAGCAGCACTTCAGGGGTCAGGGTGCCGGCGTCGCGTTCTTCGAGGAACTTGCGGCCAATGTCCGGGAACATGGCGTAGGTCAGCACATCTTCTTCAGACTTGGCCAACGCACCGATTTCACCGCGCAGCCTGGTCATTTCCGGCTTGAGCAGGTCGGCCGGGCGCACGTCGATCACGTCTTCGCTGCCGATGGCCTGGCGACGCAGTTGCTCGTTCACCGTGCCCGGCGCCTTGCCGTAGCCGCCTTGCAGGTAGAGCTTCACTTCGTTGGTGATGGTCTTGTAGCGCTCGCCGGCCAGCACGTTGAAGAACGCCTGGGTGCCGACGATCTGCGAGGTTGGGGTGACCAGCGGGGGGAAACCAAGGTCTTCACGCACGCGCGGAATTTCAGCCAGCACTTCGCCCATGCGGTTGAGTGCGCCCTGCTCTTTGAGCTGGTTGGCCAGGTTGGAAATCATCCCGCCCGGCACCTGGTTGACTTGCACGCGGGTGTCGACCGAGGTGAATTCGCTTTCGAACTGGTGGTACTTCTTACGCACGGCATAGAAGTACAGGCCGATTTCCTGCAACAGTTCCAGGTCGAGGCCGGTGTCGAATTCGCTGCCTTTAAGGGCCGCGACCATCGACTCGGTACCAGGATGGCTGGTGCCCCAGGCGAAGCTGGAGATGGCGGTGTCGATGTGGTCGGCACCGTTTTCGATGGCCTTGAGTTGGCACATCGCGGCCAACCCCGCCGTGTCGTGCGAATGGATGAACACCGGCAGGCTCTGCTCGGCTTTCAGCGCTTTGACCAACTCGCCAGTGGCATACGGCGTCAGCAGGCCGGCCATGTCCTTGATCGCCACCGAGTCGCAACCCATGGACTCCATTTGCTTGGCCTGGGCCACAAACGCGTCGATGGTGTGTACCGGGCTGGTGGTGTAGGCAATGGTGCCCTGGGCATGTTTGCCGGCGGCTTTGACCGCTTCGATGGCCACGCGCAGGTTACGCACGTCGTTCATCGCGTCGAAGATGCGGAACACGTCGATACCGTTGACGGCGGCCTTGGCGACGAAGGCTTTGACCACGTCGTCGCTGTAGTGGCGGTAGCCCAGCAGGTTCTGGCCGCGCAGCAGCATTTGCAGGCGGGTGTTAGGCAACGCGGCGCGCAGTTTGCGCAGGCGCTCCCACGGGTCTTCTTTCAGAAAGCGCACGCAGGCGTCGAAGGTCGCGCCGCCCCAGACTTCCAGGGACCAGTAGCCGACTTGGTCGAGCTTGTCGCAGATCGGCAGCATGTCTTCGGTGCGCATGCGGGTGGCCAGCAACGATTGGTGGGCGTCGCGCAGGATGGTGTCGGTGACAAAGATCTTCTTGCTCATTGTTATATTCCTCACAGGCCTGCGTGGGCGGCGATGGCGGCGGCGATGGCCAGGGCCAGCTCTTCGGGTTTGCGCTTGATCGAGTAGTTGGTCAGCTCGGGGTGGCTTTCCACAAAACTGGTGTTGAACTGGCCGCTGCGAAATTCCGGGTTGCGCAGGATTTCCTGGTAGTAGGCGGCGGTGGTTTTCACGCCTTGCAGGCGCATGTCATCCAGGGCACGCAGGCCACGGTCCATGGCTTCTTCCCAGGTCAACGCCCACACCACCAGTTTCAGGCACATGGAGTCGTAGAACGGCGGGATGGTGTAGCCGGTATAGATCGCCGTGTCGGTGCGCACGCCGGGGCCGCCGGGCGCGTAGTAACGGGTGATCTTGCCAAAGCTGGGCAGGAAGTTGTTCTTCGGGTCTTCGGCGTTGATGCGGAACTGCAACGCAAAACCACGGTGCTGGATGTCTTCCTGCTTCACCGACAGCGGCAGGCCCGAGGCGATGCGGATCTGCTCGCGAACGATGTCGATCCCGGTGATTTCTTCGGTGATGGTGTGTTCCACCTGCACCCGGGTGTTCATCTCCATGAAGTACACCTCGCCCTCGGCGAGCAGGAACTCCACGGTGCCGGCGTTCTCGTAACCCACGGCCTTGGCCGCGCGCACCGACAGGTCGCCGATGTAGGCGCGCTGTTCAGGGGTCAGTTGCGGGCTCGGGGCGATTTCGATGAGCTTCTGGTTGCGGCGCTGGATCGAGCAATCGCGCTCGAACAGATGCACCACGTTGCCAAAGCTGTCACCGAGGATCTGCGCTTCGATGTGCTTGGGATTGACGATGCATTTTTCCAGGAACACTTCCGCCGAACCGAAGGCCTTGGTGGCTTCGGAAATCACACGCGGGAAGGCTTGCTCCAATTCTTCGCGGCTGTTGCAACGACGAATGCCGCGACCGCCACCGCCGGAGGTGGCCTTGAGCATCACCGGGTAACCGATACGGTCGCCTTCGACGAGGGCTTCGGCGATGTCGGCGACGTTGCCTTCCGTGCCGGGAGTGACCGGTACGCCGGCCTTGATCATGCTGCGGCGCGCTTCGGTCTTGTCACCCATGCGGCGAATCACTTCCGCCGATGGACCGATGAATTTAATCCCACGCTCGGCGCAAATATCCGCCAATTCGGCGTTTTCCGACAGGAAGCCGTAACCAGGGTGCAATGCATCGCAACCGGTTTCCACGGCCAGGTTCACCAGCTTGCGCGGGTTCAGGTAACCGGCCAAGGGCTCGGTCCCGATGCTGTGGGCCTCGTCGGCACGCTTGACGTGCAACGCGTGGCGGTCGGCGTCGGAATAGACCGCGACCGAGCGAATGCCCATCTCGGCGCACGCACGCACGATTCGGACGGCAATTTCACCACGGTTGGCGATCAGGATCTTTTTTATCACTTGGAAATTCCCTTGAGCCGATTGCTGCGTTCTTCGACCCGCTAGACCCGGGTCGGCGCGTGACTAAATGTTTCAAGCCAGTCGCGAGACACACACTAAGCCCGTTGAGGGATTAACAAAAATCAATAATTATTGGGCCGTGCATAAGTAAAGACTTATAGTTGGCCGATTAGACGCGACCGAGGGGTTTTAAAAAATGCGTAAGTCATTGATGAGGCTGACATTACGTCAACTGCAGATTTTCAATGAAGTGTGTGATTTGCGCTCCTACAGCCGTGCGGCTGAGGAAATGTCCCTCACCCAGCCGGCCGTTAGCCTACAGATTCGCCAGTTGGAAGAGCTGATCGGCCAGCCACTGTTCGATTACGTCGGCAAGAAGCTCTACATGACCGAGGCGGCCGAAGCCCTGCAACGGGCCAGCCGCGATATTTTCGGGCGCCTGGAAAACCTCGATATGCAGTTGTCGGACATGCAAGGCTCGCTGCAGGGTCAGTTGAAACTGGCGGTGGAATCCAGCGCCAAGTACTTCGTGCCGCACCTGTTCGCCGCGTTCAAGCGCCTGCATCCGGAGGTGCAATTGCATCTGACGGTGGTCAACCGCGCCCAAGTGATCCGCCGACTGTCGGACAACCGTGACGACCTGGTGATCATGTCCATGGTGCCTCAGGACATGGGCCTCGAATTCCTGCCGTTCCTCAACAATCCGATTGTCGCCGTGGCGCCGCCCGACCACCCCTTGAGCCTGCAAGGACCGCTGCGCCTGAAAGACCTGGAGCCTTACACGCTGCTGCTGCGCGA
>NZ_JAKNRV010000288.1:0-6741 GCF_023072625.1 Pseudomonas emilianonis | reverse complement strand
GCACGGTCGCGCCGCCGCAGCACTGGCCCAGGCTCGCGCCGAGGCTGAAGCGCTCCAGATGGGTGTGTTGCTGGCCGCGGGCGAGCATGTCGCGGGCGAGCTGCATCGCCTTGTATTCCAAGTGCCCGCCGCCGATGGTGTCGAACGTCTGCGCGGCACTGATCACCATCTTCGAACCGGCATTGCGCGGCGTGGAGCCGAGCTCTTCGATGATGGTGACCAGTACGCAGGGCTCGCCCTGGTTTTGCAGGTTGGCGAGGGCGCTGATCCAGTTGTTCATGTCTACCTCAACATTTCTGTTGTCAGTTCTACCGTCATCGGGGGCAAGCCCCCTCCCACACTTGAATGTATTCACAGATCAAAAATGTGGGAGGGGCGGTGCGACGATTCGACTTGCCCCCGATGGCAGCACCTCGATTCAAAGCGAAGCCATCTCGGTTTCAGCCTCAACCGCCTTCGCAGCCCCCAACCGCCGCATCTGTTCACACCCCCACAACACCCGCTCCGGCGTCGCCGGCGCATCGATGTTCGGCTGGTGGCGATAGTCACCCAGGCTCGCCACCGCATCCTTGATCGCGCACCACGAAGCAATCCCGAGCATGAAGGGCGGCTCGCCCACGGCCTTGGAATGGAACACCGTGTCTTCCGGGTTCTTGCGGTTTTCCACCAGCTTCACGCGCAGATCCAACGGCATGTCGGCCACGGCCGGGATCTTGTAGCTGGCCGGGCCGTTCGTCATCAGCTTGCCCTTGTCGTTCCACACCAACTCTTCGATGGTCAGCCAGCCCATGCCCTGGATAAAACCGCCTTCCACCTGCCCGATGTCGATGGCCGGGTTCAGCGAAGCGCCGACGTCGTGGAGGATGTCGGTGCGCAGCATCTTGTATTCACCGGTCAGGGTGTCGACGATCACTTCGCAGCAGGCCGCGCCGAACGCAAAGTAGTAGAACGGCCGACCGCGCGCCTGGCTGCGGTCGTAGAAGATTTTCGGGGTCTTGTAGAAGCCGGTGCTCGACAACGACACCTGGGCGAAATACGCCTGCTGGATCAGGTTCTCAAAGGTCAGGATCTGCTCGCGCACGCGCACATGGCCGTTGTGGAATGCCACGTCCGCTTCGCTCACCTCGAATTTGCGCGCGGCAAATTCCACCAGGCGTTGCTTGATGGTTTCGGCGGCGTTCTGCGCGGCCTTGCCGTTCAGGTCGGCACCGCTGGAGGCTGCGGTCGGCGAGGTGTTGGGCACCTTGTCGGTGTTGGTGGCGGTGATCTGCACGCGGTCGATGTCCACCTGGAACACCTCGGCCACCACTTGCGCAACCTTGGTGTTCAAGCCCTGGCCCATCTCGGTGCCGCCGTGGTTCAGGTGGATGCTGCCATCGGTGTAGATATGGATCAGCGCACCGGCCTGGTTGAGGAAGCTGGCGGTGAAGGAGATGCCGAATTTCACCGGGGTCAGCGCCAGGCCTTTTTTCAGGATCGGGCTGTGGGCGTTATAGCGGCGGATCGCTTCGCGGCGCTCGGCGTATTGGCTGCTGGCCTCAAGCTCGGCGGTCATCTCTTCGAGCAGGTTGTGCTCGACGGTCTGGTAGTAGTGCGTGACGTTGCGCTCGGTCTTGCCGTAATAGTTGGCTTTGCGCACCGCCAGTGGGTCAAGGGCCAGATGGCGGGCGATGGCGTCCATCACTTCTTCGATGGCGACCATGCCTTGCGGGCCGCCGAAGCCGCGATAGGCGGTGTTGGACGCGGTGTTGGTCTTGCAGCGATGGCCGTTGACCGTGGCATCGCCCAGGTAATACGCGTTGTCGGCGTGGAACATGGCGCGGTCGACAATCGAGTTCGACAGGTCCGGCGAGCAGCCGCAGTTACCTGCCAGCTCCAGCTGGATGCCGTGCAGTCGACCGCTGTCGTCGAAGCCCACGTCGTATTCGATATAGAAGGGGTGGCGCTTGCCGGTCATCAGCATGTCTTCGACGCGCGGCAGGCGCATCTTGGTCGGCTGCCCGGTCAGGTGCGCGACCACCGCACACAGGCACGCTGGGCTGGCGGCCTGGGTCTCCTTGCCGCCGAAGCCGCCACCCATGCGGCGCATATCGACAACGATCTTGTTCATCGACACGTCGAGCACTTCGGCCACCAGCTTCTGCACCTCGGTGGGGTTTTGCGTGGAGCAGTAGACGATCATGCCGCCGTCTTCGGTCGGCATCACCGAAGAAATCTGGGTTTCCAGGTAGAAGTGTTCCTGGCCACCGATATGCAGCGTGCCCTGGATGCGGTGCTTCGCGGCCGCCAACGCCATCGCAGAATCACCGCGTTGATGGGTGTGGCTGTCCAGCACGAAGTGCTGGTTGCGATAGGCCTCGACCACGTCCAGCACCGGCTCCAGGTCTTCATATTCGATCACTGCGGCCAGCGCCGCTTTACGCGCGGTTTCCAGGTCGCGGGCGGCCACGGCGAGCACCACCTGGCCGACGAACTGCACGGTGTCGATGGCCAGCAACGGATCACCCGGTAGCAGCGGGCCGATGTCTTTGAGCCCTGGCACGTCTTCGTGGGTGATGACGAGGCGCACGCCGTCGAAGGCGTAGCAGGGCGCGGTATCGATGCTGAGGATTTTGGCGTGGGCGCGGTCGGACAGGCGCGCATACAGGTGCAACTGGTTGGGGAATTCCAGGCGGTCATCGATGTACTGCGCTTCGCCGGATACGTGCTTGGCGGCGCTGTCATGCTTGACGCTGCGCCCGACCCCGCAGGTCAGGTCCTGGGCAAACAGCTCGGCCAGTTCTGCCTGGGTTTTTGCCACGGCGTGATGGTTAGACATAAGCGGTCACCCGAGTCTCGATGTGCGGCGTTTGCAGTTCGATGAAGTATTTGCGCAGCAGGTTCTGTGCGCTGAGCAGGCGGTATTCCTTGCTGGCGCGGAAGTCTGACAGCGGGGTGAAATCCTCGGCCAGGGCGGCGCAGGCTTGCTCCACGGTGGCGGCATTCCAGGGCGCGCCGATCAGCACGGTCTCGCAGTGTTTGGCGCGTTTTGGCGTGGCGGCCATGCCCCCGAAGGCGACGCGGGCGTCGCTGATCACAGCGTTATCGATCTTCAGGTTGAAGGCCGCGCACACTGCGGAAATGTCATCGTCCAGGCGCTTGGATATCTTGTACGCACGGAACTGCGCGTGGCCCTTGGGTACGATGATCTTCTCGATGAACTCGCTGTCCTGGCGCGCGGTGACGCGGTAGTCGATGAAGTAATCTTCCAGCGCCAGGGTGCGCCGGACGTTGCCCTTGCACAGCACGATCTGCGCGCCGAGGGCGATCAGCAGCGGCGGCGAATCACCGATTGGCGAGGCATTGCCGATGTTGCCGCCCAAGGTGCCCTGGTTGCGGATTTGCAGGGAGGCGAAGCGCTGCAGCAGCTCGCCGAAGTCCGGGTATTCGTGGTGCAGCGCGGTATAGCAATCGGAGAGGGCGGTGGCGGCGCCGATTTCCAGGCGATCGTCGAACGTCTCGATGCGCTTCATCTCGTCGATATTGCCGACGTAGATCATCACCGGCAGCGTGCGGTGGAACTGCGTGACTTCCAGCGCCAGGTCGGTGCCGCCGGCCAGCAGGCGAGCCTGGGGGTAGGCGTCGTAGAGGTCGGCCAGGTCGGCGACGGTCAGCGGTACCAGGCAGCGTTTGTCGCCGCTGTTGAGTTCAGCGGTTTGCGTCGGCGCGATGGCCTTGAGACGGGCGATGGTCTGGGCCTCACGGCTGTCGAACTGATCCTGGGGTTTGTTGCCGCAGGCCTGTTCGGCGGCGGCGAGGATCGGGCGATAGCCGGTGCAACGACACAGGTTGCCGGCCAGGGCTTCGTGGGCTTTCTCGCGGTCGGGAGCGTCGCTGTTCTTTTGCAGGGCGAACAACGACATCACAAAACCGGGGGTGCAAAAGCCGCATTGCGAACCGTGGCACTCCACCATGGCCTGTTGCACGCTGTGCAGTTGGCCCTGGTGCTTGAGGTCTTCGACGCTGATCAGTTGTTTGCCATGCAACGACGCCACAAACGTCAGGCAGGCGTTGAGGCTGCGATAGCGAATGCGCTCGGCGCCTTGCTCATCGCTGTGCAGTTCGCCGACCACCACGGTGCAGGCGCCGCAATCGCCGCTGGCGCAGCCTTCCTTGGTGCCGGGTTTGCCCACATGCTCGCGCAGGTAGTTGAGCACGGTCAGGTTGGGGTCCAGGGCGTGCTCGCTACGGAGTTCCTGGTTAAGTAAAAACTGGATCACGGAAGGCCTCGCAGACTCATTATTGTTGTTAACCGCTTTGCGCCGAATCTAGTCATGTCTGACTTTTCGGTCAACGAGTTTCTGACCTTTGGGTCAAGAAAATGCGGCCGCAACACGTTCAATTATGGTCCAGTCTTCTGGAACCGGCGTTTTTGGGGACTTCTGGCTGTTCACTGCTGCTTATTTCATGCCAAATTGTTGAACGTGGGCCGAGCGCCATCAGCGGGCATTTGCGCTACACTGCCGCGCTTGTACCGATAGAAGATTTTGAAGGAAAAACATGACGTTCAAGGCGCCGGACAGTCTCGCCGAGCAAATCGCTCACCACCTCGCCGAACGTATCATTCGCGGCGATCTCAAGCCTGGGGAGCGGATACAGGAACAGAAGGTCACGCTGGCGCTCAACGTCAGTCGTGGTTCCGTGCGTGAAGCCTTGCTGATCCTTGAACGTCGCCACCTGATCGCGATCTTGCCGCGCCGTGGCGCCCACGTCACCGAACTCACGGCGCACAAGGTGCAGAGCCTGTGTACGCTGATGGCCGAGCTGTACATCCTGCTCGGCAATGCGGTGGCGCAGGGCTGGCGGACCCAGGCCGACATGGCGCCGTTCGTGCAGATCCAGCAGCGCCTGGTGAGCAATTTCGAACGCCAGGACATCCGCTCGTTTGTCGAAGAATGCTTCAACGTGATGCGTGCTGCGTACCCCTTCGCCAACAACCCGTACTTGCAGGAAACCGTCGAGAACCTGCAGCCGGCAATGAACCGCGCCTACTACCTGGCCCTGGATCAACGCAAGGCCTCCATGAGCGAATACCTCGCGCTGTTCGCGCAACTGCTCGCCGCCGTGCTCGCCCGTGACTTGCCGCAGATTCGCCAGGTGCTGTCGGCCTACGGCCAGCGCAGTTGCTCGCTGGTGATCGCTGCGTTGGCGGACGTCTAAGCGTGCGGCTCAAGTGCATCAAACTGGCGGGGTTCAAATCCTTCGTCGACCCGACCACGGTGAACTTCCCCAGTAACATGGCGGCGGTGGTCGGGCCCAATGGCTGCGGCAAGTCGAACATCATCGACGCCGTGCGCTGGGTGATGGGCGAGAGCTCGGCGAAAAACCTGCGTGGCGAGTCGATGACCGACGTCATCTTCAACGGCTCCACCAGCCGCAAGCCGGTGAGCCAGGCCAGCATCGAACTGGTGTTCGATAACTCCGACGGCACCCTGGTCGGGGAATACGCGGCCTACGCGGAAATCTCCATCCGCCGCAAAGTGACGCGCGACAGCCAGAACAGTTACTTCCTCAACGGCACCAAGTGTCGCCGTCGGGACATCACCGATATCTTCCTCGGCACCGGCCTCGGCCCGCGCAGCTACTCGATCATCGAGCAGGGCATGATCTCCAAGCTGATCGAAGCCAAGCCCGAAGACCTGCGTAACTTTATCGAAGAAGCTGCCGGCATCTCCAAGTACAAGGAGCGCCGCCGCGAGACTGAAAACCGCATCCGTCGCACCCATGAAAACCTCGCCCGCCTGACCGACCTGCGCGACGAGCTGGAGCGCCAGTTGGAGCGCCTGCACCGCCAGGCCCAGGCCGCCGAGAAGTATCAGGAATACAAGGGCGAAGAACGCCAGCTCAAGGCGCAACTGTCGGCCCTGCGCTGGCAGGCGCTGAACGATCAGGTCGGCCAGCGCGAAGCGATTATCGGCACCCAGGAAATCAGCTTCGAAGCCCTGGTGGCCGAACAACGCAACGCCGACGCCAGCATCGAACGCCTGCGCGACGGTCATCATGACCTGTCCGAGCGCTTCAATCTGGTGCAGGGGCGCTTCTATTCGGTGGGCGGCGACATCGCCCGGGTCGAGCAGAGCATCCAGCACGGCCAGCAGCGTCTGCGTCAGTTGCAGGATGATCTGAAGGAAGCCGAGCGTGCGCGCCTGGAGACCGAGTCCCACCTCGGTCACGACCGCACCTTGCTGCTGACCCTCGGCGAAGAGCTGGACATGCTCACCCCCGAACAGGAAATCACCAGCGCCGCCGCCGAAGAAGCCGCCGCCACCCTGGAAGAATCCGAGACCACCATGCACGGTTGGCAGGAGCAGTGGGACACCTTCAACCTGCGCTCCGCCGAGCCGCGCCGCCAGGCCGAGGTGCAGCAGTCGCGCATCCAGCAACTGGAAACCAGCATGGAGCGCCTGGCCGAGCGCCAGCGTCGTCTGCAGGAAGAACGCGTGTTGCTCGCCGCCGACCCGGAAGACGCAGCGATCATGACGCTGAGCGAGCAACTCGCCGAAAGCGAAATGACCCTCGAAGAGCTGGAAGCCAGCGAAGAACAGCAAGTGGAGCGCCTGGAGCAATTGCGTCAGCAACTGCAACAGGCGACCCAGGCCCAGCAACAGGCCCAGGGCGATTTGCAGCGGCTCAACGGGCGCTTGGCGTCCCTCGAAGCCTTGCAGCAAGCGGCGCTGGACCCCGGCACCGGCACCGCCGAAT
>NZ_JAKNRV010000287.1:0-6792 GCF_023072625.1 Pseudomonas emilianonis | reverse complement strand
CTGGAAGGTTTGAATGCTGCCCAGCGAAAACGGCGTATTGAGCGCCAGGTCGGCGATCTGCGCCAGCGCCTGCCCGCTGCTGCTTTGCAACAGCCCGGCTTCAGCCTGCACCGACCAGAACCCGTCGATCAGCCGCAGCTGCGCGTGATGCTCGACCACCCCCGCGTCGTTCAGCAGCAGATCCGCGTCAGCGTGGCAACCCAGGCTCCACTGCTCGCCAAACAACGGCAACGCAGCGCCCTGATTCAAACCTTCCAGCACGCGCAGCTCAAACATCAGCACGTCCTCCCTGGCGCGGGTATGCAGGTTGCGCTCATGCCGCCGCTCCTCGCATCAGCTCGTCCTGGCCAAGGTCAAAGCGCCCCAGCACCTTGACCTTGGAGGCGCTCCCCAGCTCAGCAAACGACAGCACCGGTACATGGCTGAACTCTTCAATCAGTAACGTGCGCAAGGGACTGCGCAGGTCCTGGGCGACCAACATCACGCTCTTGCTTTTGGGCCGCACGGAAAACGCTTGGTTAAGCAGGTTGACCAACGAAGCGCTGCTGTCGTTGTCGAGGGCGAAGAACACCCCGGTCTGGGTCTGGCGCAGCGCCTCGCGCAGCACGTTTTCGGTCTGCGGCGACAACAGCCAGGCATGCAGGCCGTCCGCCTCGCTGTACTGGTGGAAAATCTGCGATTTAAGCGCAATGCGCGCGTAGTCCGCCAAGGCGTCCGGCTCACGTTCATGCTGACCGTACTCGATCAACGACTCGACAATCAGGCGCACGGCACGTAACGGCACACCTTCACCCGCGAGGCGCTGCAGCACCGCCGAGAAGCGCGACAGCGGCATGATCCGCTGCAGCTCCTGCACCAGCTCCGGCTGGTTGTGCTCAAGCCAGCCGAGGATCGCCTTGCTCTCCTGAATCCCAAGAAACTGCGGGCCGCTGAGCATCATGGCCTGCTTCATGCGGTCGATGATCAGGCTGGTTGCGCTGAAGCGTTCCAACTGCGGGTCATCCAGCAGCGGATCGTCGGGCGGCAGCCAGAGCCAGTCCTGCTCGTCGCGCTCGGCCAACCCCTGCACCGCGTGGGCCGGCTCATCTGCCAGCGCCTTGCGTTCCACCGCCACCAGCATGACCACCGACGCCTTGATCATCGGCACTTCGTGGACGCAAAAACGCATCTCATCGTCGGCCAGCGAGGCGACGAGTTCGACCTCGAACGGTGGCAGCGTCAGGCCGATGTTGGCGACCATCGCATTGCGCGCCTGGCGAATCCCGTGGATGAGTTCCGTGACCTCGGGCGAACCTTGCAGAACCGGTGAAAACTGCAACAGGTAGGGACGCGACGGATCGAACCCGCGCAAATCTTCGTCGCCGTTGTCTTCAGGGCGAACCACATCGGTGGCTTCCGCTTGCGGCTCTTCCTCGCGCTGGCGTTGACGCGCCAGGTAATAACCGAGGCCGCCCGTCATCATCGAAATGAGGATGAAGACCAACGTAGGCATGCCCGGCAAGGCGGCAAAAGCCAGCATGCCCACCGACGCGATCATCCAGCTCTTGGGTTCGCTGGTCATCTGCCGGGCAATTTCCGCGCCCATGTTACTGGCACCCTTGCGCCCATCCGGTGCCGCACGGGTGATGATCATGCCGGCGGTCAGCGAGATCAGCAGCGCGGGAATTTGCGCAATCAGGCCGTCACCGATGGTCAGCACCGAATACAACGCCATCGAGTCGCCAGCGCTCATGCCGTGCTGGAACATCCCGGTGGAAAAACCGCCCAATAGGTTGATCACCACAATGACCAGCCCGGCAATCGCATCGCCTTTAACGAACTTCATCGCGCCGTCCATTGCGCCGAACAACTGGCTCTCGCGGCCCAACTGCTCACGCTTGTCACGCGCCTGGCCGCCGTCGATCAAACCGGCACGCAGGTCGCTGTCGATGGACATCTGCTTGCCCGGCATCGCGTCGAGGCTGAAACGCGCCGCCACTTCGGCCACCCGCTCCGAGCCCTTGGTAATCACCAGGAAGTTGACGAGCGTCAGGATCATGAAAATCACCAGCCCCACCGCCAGGTTACCGCCCACCACGAAGTTGCCGAACGCTTCCACGATGTCACCCGCGTCCTGCTCCAACAAAATCAAACGCGTGGTGGCAATCGACAGCGCCAGACGAAACATGGTGGTCAGCAGCAAAATCGAGGGGAAGGAAGAGAACGCCAACGGCCCGGGCAAATACAGCGCCAGCACGATCAACAGGCAGGAAATACAGATATTCAGCGCAATCAGAATATCCACCAGCCAGGTCGGCAACGGCACGATAAAGATAAACACAATGGCCATGACCACCACCGCGCCCAATACCTCGGCACGCCGCGCCACCTTGAGCAGCACAGCGTTGATGGTCGCCAGCACCTTCATGCGCTGCCCCTCAATTCGCTGGCAATATGGGCGTCGCCCCGCTCCACCCGTGTGAACTCGTCCATCACCAACAAGAATTTGTGCAAGGCCTCCTGGCGCCCGCGGCTGTCACGCCACAAGCTCTGAGGCAGGCGCTGAATCACCGGGTACAGGCCGTTGAGGGACACCAGTTGGCCGATCGCCAGCTCGCCACCGAGGTCTTCGGCCAGGCGCAATACCTCGCCCGAATCGACACCCGTGGCGGTGTACCCCAGCAGGCGCTGCAACAGACTCACCGAATCCTCATCGGTGCTCAGGCGCTGCAGCAATGCCTGGCAATTGGCTAACGCCCCGCCCAACTGAGCGCAGCTTTGCAGCCCCAGCAGCAACGTGCGCAACTGCGCCGTGGGCACCGAGGGCGAATGCGCGGCGATGTCATCAGCCAGGGCCCGGCGCATCACATTGAGGCCGTCAGCGAAGCGGTCACCGCCGAACAGGCCCAACAACGATTGCATCATCGTTGCCAGGGATTGGCGCGTGACCACACTGGCGTAATACAGCGAACGCACGGCCTGGCGCTCTTGCGGATTGCCAGCGGCCTGCTCCAGCGCAAAGGCAGTGTTCAGGCCGGCCTGGATTTCCCCCTTGAAGCGCACCCGCAACCGGTCAATTGCCTCTTGCGCCAAGGCCTCTTCGCTAACGCGCACTTCGGCTTGCGCCTGCGCCGCCACATGCTTGAGCACCACGAATGCGCGCGCCGGGTCGCCGCCGGTCAGCGCCAGCAACTTGTCCGCGCTGACTTTGTGCATCAGTTGTGAACGCACCCGGCGCGACATTGACGCCATGGTCTCCTGGGCCGGGTGGCCCAATTGATCGTAGATGCGCGCGAGTTGCTCGACGGCAGGCACGGCCACACCCATCGCGCGGCGGTTCAACGCCTGGCTGTTAAGCGCAACTTCCTGATTGAAAATCTGGGCGATGTCGTCGTGCTCTGTCGCCGCAGCCGCTGTTTGGCCGGCGCTGACGCGAGGTTGTTCCACGCGTTGGATCAGTTGCACATCGTTGAGCGATTCGACTTTCATGGGGCGGGCCAGGACGTAGAGTTTGTGTCCCTATGTGGCAAACGCAGGCTTTACGGTTCCAACAAATTTCGCCCATGCGCGGTTTTGAAATTACCGGCACAACCCTACCCGGGCTTTTGCAAGAAACCGCACAAAACCCTCCAAACAAAAAATATTTATTTATATAAAACAACAGCTTGTGATTTTTTTCTGATTGGCACAGCCGGTGCTAAAGGGGTTCCCATCGAAACCATTTCGATCGCGTCCACCCTGAGGAACAAATCATGGATATCCCTATTGGTGCTTTAGCTCACCTTGTTGGCGGCTCGCCTCAATTCATGCTCCACCTGACGGACGACCAGCAAAAGAAGCTCCGGCGCTTCATACACAAGCGCGTACTCAACCCGGAAGATGCGGACGATATTCTGCAGTTGACGTACCTGGAGGCCTGGCGCAACAGGGAGCGTTTCAGCGGCCAGGCAACCCTTAGCACCTGGATGTGCGGCATTGCGCAGAACCTGATCCGCAACCACTTCCGGCGCATGTATGCCAAACCGGTGCATTGCGAATTCGATGAAGCGCTGTGGCACGGCCAGGAAGACAGCCAGAACCTGGATTGGGAGTTCGAGGTCAACCGCCGCCTGGAAAAAACCCTGGTCGCCATCAAGGACCTGCCCAGCGAGATGCGCAAAACGCTGTACGCCTCGCTGGAAACCGACGGCAGCTATCAGGACACCGCCGACGCCCTCGACATCCCGATCGGCACCGTGCGCTCACGCCTGTCACGGGCGCGCGAACACCTAAAGCGCGCCACGCGCACCCCGTTACAACCGTAGTCCAGCCTCGCTGGCAACCGTTGGGCGAGAGGGATATCTGCCCAACAGTATCAAGCCTTTTTCGTGCGCGGCAGCAAGATCGCCAGCAGCCCGAACAGCGGCAAGAACGCGCATAGCCGGTACACGTACTCGATGCCGCGACTATCCGCCAGGTGCCCCAGCAGCGCCGCACCGATCCCGCCAAAACCGAACATCAGCCCGAAGAACACCCCGGCGATCATCCCCACATTGCCCGGCACCAACTCCTGCGCGTACACCACAATCGCCGAGAAGGCCGAGGCCAGTACGAAGCCGATAATCACGCTGAGCACGCTGGTCCAGAACAGGTCCACATGGGGCATCAATAAGGTGAACGGCGCAGCGCCAAGGATCGAAAACCAGATCACCGCCTTACGCCCGATCCGGTCGCCAATCGGCCCGCCAAAGAACGTCCCCGCCGCCACCGCGCCGAGGAACAGGAACAGGTGCAACTGCGAGCTGGCCACCGACAGGTCGAACTTCTCGATCAGGTAAAACGTGAAGTAACTGGTGATGCTCGCCATGTAGAAGTACTTGGAAAACACCAGCAGCCCCAGCACCACCAGCGCCGCCATCACGCGTTGCTTCGACAGCCCATGCGTCGCCGCCTGGCCGGCCTTGAGCGTGAACAGGCTCAAGTGCGTGCGATACCAGCGGCTGATCGCATACAGCACCACCAGCGCAAAGACCGCGAACAGACCGAACCAGGCCACATTGCCCTGGCCGAACGGAATGATGATCGCCGCCGCCAGCAACGGGCCGAACGCCGAGCCCGCGTTGCCGCCGACCTGGAACGTCGACTGTGCCAGGCCATAACGCCCGCCCGACGCCAGCCGCGCCACGCGGGACGCCTCCGGGTGAAAGGTCGACGAACCGATCCCGATCAACGCCGCCGCCAGCAAAATCAGCGCGAAGCTGCCGACCTGGGACATCATCACAATCCCCACCAGGGTGCAGACCATCCCGCACGGCAACAGAAACGGCTGGGGATGCCGATCGGTGTAATAACCCACCCACGGCTGCAACAGCGAGGCGGTGAGCTGGAACGTCAGGGTAATCAGCCCGACCTGGGTGAACGTCAGGCCATAGCTGGCCTTGAGCATCGGATAGATCGAGGGCAGCACTGACTGGATCAAGTCATTGATCAAATGCGCCAGCGCCACCGCGCCGATGATCCGCATGACCAACGGGCTGGTTTGCCCGGCGGCGGGGGAATTGCCAAGAGCCATAAGAGGGTTCCGTACAGCGGGGGAATGCACAGGTGCAGGTGCGACAATGTGCCACTTTTACACGCAGCAAGGCTATCCCGTTAGGGAGCTAACGACGTTGCGGTCATGCTTTGTAAAAGGCCAGCAGGGTGGATCGCTTTAATTTGAAGGATGTTTCCTAGACAATCCCCGGCGCCTTGTGCCTGTGGAAACCGCTGGCTAGTCTTCGATCCGTCACTGGAATCAGTGATCGGGTTTAGCAGCCCGTTTCAATAGACGCACGGTTCATGTCTCCGCTTATGGTGGCTGTGCGTGGGGCACCTTCGGGTGCGCTGGTTTTCCTATTGACCGGTCTGCTAACCCGCGTACAGCTGCCACCCCTCGTTTAGCAGCGTAGGTGGCCGCTCTCTCGTTCAATAGGAGCTACACCATGACCAAAGCACTCCCCGATCCGCCCATCGACTGCCTCGCCGTCAACGAACACCTCAGCTTCGAAGACGCCCAGCTCTACATCGCCCACCTGATCCACAGCGCCTCGGCCACCGTGCTGGACTGCGGCGACCACCTGCCCCCCCACGACCGCGCCAAAATCCACGCCGTGTGGCACCTGCTGGAAATGGCCAAAACCGTGGTCGACCGCTCCATCGACTGCATGCCCCGCACGTCCTGACCGTCAACGCCGATCAACTGCGGGAGACCTGCAAATCCCCCGCCACCCGTCGGCCCAGCCAGGGCTTTTCGTTAAACAGTTGAAAGCGTAGATAAAAATTCAATAAAAACGCTTGACGCTTTGTCGTTCTCCGCGAATAATGCGCGCCACTTGGCTACATAGCTCAGTTGGTTAGAGCATAGCATTCATAATGCTGGGGTCCGGGGTTCAAGTCCCTGTGTAGCCACCAAGTACCGATCCATAGATGTCTACAGCAGTCTATGAATCACCTCAAGAAGCCCGCCTAGTGCGGGCTTTCTTGTTTCTGGCTATCTCTCCTTGTATCCCCTATACCTTTCTCCTCAGACCAAATCGTCTGTTTCGCTGGTCACCTAGCAGGGCCGCTGGTAACCACTAAAAGTAACCACCTCGCATGGTTACCCTCTATCAAAACACCCCCCACAAGCGCACAGAAAGGATTGAAGCGTGACTTTCATACAGAAGTGGCTAGTGGACTGAGCGGTTAATTCATTTATCTAATGGTAACGATATACTGTGCGTCCAATGTCATGGATTGGTTATGCGCATGGCCCGACCGACTTCCCCCTTCGCTTTAATGCCTTCCGATCTCATC
>NZ_JAKNRV010000286.1:0-6840 GCF_023072625.1 Pseudomonas emilianonis | reverse complement strand
CTTGCTGCGCACCATCGCGGGTCAGCCGCCATTGCTGGATGCGTTGCCCGCCGGGTGCCGCTTCCACCCGCGTTGTCCGCAGGTCGGCAGCCTATGTACCGATGTGTTGCCGGAAGGTGCGCGGGTGGCCTGTCACTATCCGTTGGGAGATCGCCCATGAGCCTGTTGCAGATCAAGGACCTGGAGGTGCGGTTTGCCGCGTCCGGCAGCGGCATGTTCGGCCTGAACAAGCGGTGGGTGAAGGCGGTCAACGGTGTGTCGCTGAACCTCGCGGCGGGCGAGACCCTGGGCCTGGTGGGCGAATCCGGCAGCGGCAAAAGCAGCCTTGGTCGGGCGATTTTGCACCTCAACCCGATCAGCGCCGGGCAGGTGCTGTTCGACGGCATCGACATGGCACGCGGCAGCACCATCGACATCGCCCGCCTGCGCCATGAAACCGCGATGATCTTCCAGGACCCGTATGCCGCGCTGAACCCACGCCACACCGTCGGCGAAACTCTTGCCGAAGTGTTACGGGTACAGCGCAAAGTCGCGCCGCAGCAGATCGCGCGGCGTGTCGACGAGTTACTCGAGCTGGTCGGCCTGCGCCCTGAATTGGCCGTTCGCAAGCCCGGCTCCCTCAGTGGCGGCCAGTGCCAGCGGGTCGGTATCGCCCGGGCGCTGGCGGTGGAACCGCGCTTGATCATTGCCGATGAGTGCGTGGCGGCCCTGGATGTATCGATCCAGGGCCAGATCATCAACCTGTTGCTGGAACTGCAACAGCGCATGAACCTGGCGATCCTGTTTATCGCCCATGACCTGGCCATCGTGCGCCGCCTGTGCGACCGGGTAGCGGTGATGTACCTGGGCAAGATCGTCGAGGAGGGGCCGGTGGAAGCGGTCTTCACCTCACCGCGTCATCCGTATACGGCAGCGCTGATCCAGGCGATTCCCGAGATCGATCCGCATCGGCCGTTGCCCACAGAACCGTTACCCGGCGAGCCACCGAGCCCGCTGAACTTGCCTACAGGCTGTGCGTTTCACCCGCGTTGCCGGTATGCCCAAACCCTGTGTTCCGTGGTATTGCCGCCTACTCGTTTCCTGCACGAGCATCGGTACAGTTGCGTGCTTGAAGAACCTTTGCTTCAGCCCACCCCTGCCATTCTTGAACAACCGCCGTTATAAACAAGGAGTTATGACATGCAATCACACCACTTGAAGTTGCTCGCCGCCGCGACATTGACCGCCTGGTCGCTGACCGCCGGTCTTGCCCAGGCCGCCGGTGTCCTCACCATCGGTTGCCGTGAAGACAGCACCACGTTCGACCCGATCAAAAGCGCGCAAAACCGCGACACCTGGGTATTCGCCAACGTCTACGACACCCTGGTACGCGTGGATAACCTGGGCACCAAGATGGAGCCGGGGCTGGCAGAAAACTGGGAGATTTCCAAGGACGGCCTGACCTACACCTTCAAGCTACGTGCGGCGAAGTTCTCGGATGGCTCGCCGATCACTGCAGAGGATGCGGCGTTCAGCCTGTTGCGCATCCGCGACAACAAGGCCTCGCTGTGGAGCGACCCATTCAGCCTGATCGACACGGCCAAGGCCGCCGACCCGCAGACCCTGGTGGTGACGCTGAAGACCCCGGCGGTGGCCTTCCTCTCGCAACTGGCGTCGCCGACGGTGTCGATCCTGTCGGAAAAGGCCATGACCAAAATGGGCGAAGACGCCTACGCGCAAAACCCGGTGACCTCCGGTGCGTTCACCGTGGACGAATGGCGCAAGGGCGATCGGGTGATCCTGAAGAAAAACCCGAACTTCTGGCAGGCCAAGAACGTCAGCCTGGATGGCGTGGAATGGGTCTCGGTGACCGACGACAACACGCGCATGCGCATGGTGCAGAACAACGAACTGGACACGGCGATCTTCGTGCCGTTCTCGCGGGTTGAAGAGCTGAAAAAAGACAAAAACGTGGTGATCCATTCCGACCCGTCCACCCGTGAAGATCACCTGTTGATCAACCATGAGCACGGCCTGCTGGCCAAACCGGAAGTTCGCCAGGCGCTGGACATGGCCATCGATAAACAATCGCTGGTGAAGACGGCCACTTACGGTCAAGGCACCGTGGCCTATTCCTACATCCCCAAAGGCTCGCTGTACCACTACGCCAACAACCTGCAACGCCCGTATGACCCAACCGCCGCGAAGAAACTGCTGGCCGATGCCGGTGCCAAGGACTTGAAGCTGAACTACGTGGTCAACGCTGGCAACGAAGCCGACGAGCAGATTGCGGTGATCATCAAGGACCAGTTGGCCAAGGTCGGCGTGACGGCCAACCTGCAGAAAGTCGACCCGACCCAAAGCTGGCAGATGCTGGTGGACGGTGAGTACGATATTTCGGTGATGTACTGGACCAACGACATCCTCGACCCGGACCAGAAGACCACCTTTGTGCTGGGCCACGACACCAACCAGAACTACATGACCCGCTACAAGAACGACAAGGTCAAGGCGTTGGTGACGGCGGCGCGTATCGAGGCCGACCCGGCCAAGCGTGAGCAGATGTATGTCGAACTGCAGAAACTGGCGAAACAGGATGTGAACTGGATCGACCTGTACTACAGCCCATACATCAACATCTCACGCAAGAATGTGAGCAACTTCCTGCAAAACCCACTGGGCCGTTTCACCCTCGAGGAAGTGGTGAAAAACTAAAGAACACTGCTAAATAAATGTGGGAGGGGGCTTGCCCCCGATGGCGGTGGGTCAGTCACAGATGCAGTGACTGACACCCTGCTATCGGGGGCAAGCCCCCTCCCACATTTTGTTCCGGTTGTGTCAGCCGTTACTGCGCGTCAAACGCCTGTCCGTTGATCCCGGTACTGTCCGGCCCCATCAGGTACAAGTACACCGGCATGATGTCTTCCGGCGCCGGGTTGTCGGCCGGGTTTTCCCCCGGATAGGCCTGGGCCCGCATGCTGGTGCGCGTGGCGCCGGGGTTGATGCTGTTGGCCCGTACCGGCGCAACGGTGTCGAGCTCGTCGGCCAGGGTTTGCATCAGGCCTTCGGTGGCGAATTTCGACACGCCATAGGCACCCCAATACGCCCGGCCCTTGCGCCCGACGCTGCTGGAGGTGAACACCACCGAGGCGTCCTGGGACAGCTTGAGCAGCGGCAACAGCGTGCTGGTCAGCATGAACATCGCGTTGACGTTGATGTGCATCACCCGCATGAAGTTCTCACCGGACAACTGCTCGATCGGCGTGCGTGGACCGATGATCGAGGCGTTGTGCAGCAGGCCGTCGAGGTGGCCGAACTCCTTTTCGATCATCGCCGCCAGCTCATCGTACTGATGGGGCAGGGCGGTCTCCAGGTTGAACGGGATCACCACGGGTTGCGGGTGGCCGGCGGCTTCGATCTCGTCGTACACCTGGGCCAGGTTGGCTTCGGTCTTGCCCAGCAACAGCACGGTCGCGCCATGGGCGGCATAGGTTTTCGCCGCCGCCGCGCCAATCCCGCGACCGGCACCGGTCACCAGGATGACGCGGTCTTTGAGTAGTTCGGGACGTGCAGAGTAATCAAACATAAATAGCCTCGACAAAATTCAGTAGGTGACCAACACGGAGCTGGAAAACACTGAAGATCCCCTGTGGGAGGGGGCTTGCTCCCGATTGCGGTGGTTCAGTCAATGAATGTGTTGAATGACACACTGCAATCGGGAGCAAGCCCCCTCCCACATTGGATCTTCATAGGTCAGCAAGACCGGTAAACCATCAGCAACTGCACAGCGCGTTATCCAGCACCTTGCGCAATTCCAGCGGGTGGTCCACCACCACATCCGCGCCCCAGTGACGCGGGTTGTCGTCCGGGTGGATGTAGCCATAGGTGACCGCCGCCGTGCGGGTGCCGGCGTCGCGGCCGGACTCGATGTCGCGCAGGTCATCGCCGACAAACAGCACGCTGGCCGGGTCCAGGTTGAGCATCTGGCACGCCAGGATCAGCGGCTCCGGGTGCGGCTTGCTGTGTGTCACATGGTCCGGGCAGATCAGCAGTGCCGAGCGCTCGGCCAGGCCTAACTGCTGCATGATCGGCTCGGCAAAGCGCAGCGGTTTGTTGGTGACCACGCCCCAGATCAGCTTGGACTTTTCGATGTCGGCCAGCAGCTCGGCCATGCCGTCGAACAACGTGCTGTGGATCGCGCAGCCTTTGAGATAGCGCTCGAGGAACTCCAGGCGCAGTTCTTCAAAACCTGGGGATTCGGGGTCCATCGAGAACGTCACGGCGACCATCGCCCGTGCGCCGCCGGAGATTTCATCGCGGATATGCTGGTCGTTGATCGGTGCCAGGTTGCGGTCGGCGCGCATGGCCTGGCAGATGGCGATAAAGTCCGGCGCGGTGTCCAGCAGGGTACCGTCCATGTCGAAGAGAACCGCTCGCAACTTCACAGGCTTACTCCTCGCGCAGGGTCTGGATCATGTAGTTGACGTCGACGTCGCTGGCCAGCTTGTAGTGCTTGGTTAGCGGGTTGTAGGTCAGGCCGATGATGTCCTTGACGGTCAGTCCGGCCTGACGGCTCCAGGCGCCCAGCTCGGACGGGCGGATGAATTTCTTGAAGTCGTGGGTGCCGCGCGGCAGCAGCTTCATGATGTATTCGGCGCCGATGATCGCGAACAGGTAGGCCTTGGGGTTGCGGTTGATGGTGGAGAAGAACACCTGGCCGCCGGGCTTGACCATGCGGAAGCAGGCGCGGATCACCGAAGACGGGTCCGGCACGTGTTCCAGCATTTCCAGGCAGGTGATCACGTCGAACTGCTCGGGCATTTCCTCGGCCAGGGCTTCGGCGGTGATCTGGCGGTATTCGACATTCACCCCGGATTCCAACTGATGCAACTGGGCCACGGCCAACGGCGCTTCGCCCATGTCGATGCCCATCACGGTAGCGCCGCGCTGGGCCATGGCTTCGCTGAGAATGCCGCCGCCGCAACCGACGTCCAGCACCTTCTTGCCGGCCAGGTTGATGCGCTCGTCAATCCAGTTGACCCGCAGCGGGTTGATGTCGTGCAGGGGTTTGAACTCGCTTTCGCGGTCCCACCAGCGGTGGGCCAGGGCTCCGAATTTGGCGATTTCGGCGTGGTCGACGTTGCTCATGGTGGTTCCTCTAAATCTGATAAATCGGTTTGTCGGCCCTGAACACGGGTTCAGGACCGGCGTTATTCGCGGTGCCCGCTGATGCGCTGGCCCCAGGCAATGGCCGTGGCGGTCAACTGTTGTTCATCCATGCGGGTCAATTGCCGGTTGTCGAGCAACTGCTTGCCGGCGACCCAAAGGTGTTTCACGCAATCGCGTCCGGTGGCATATATAAGCTGTGAGACCGGATCGTAGATCGGTTGTTGCGCCAACCCTGAAAGATCAAAGGCGACGATATCGGCCGCTTTACCGACCTCCAGCGAGCCAATCTCGCTCTCCTGGCCCATGGCACGGGCACCGTTGAGCGTCGCCATGCGCAAGGCGCGGTGGGCATCCAGGGCGGTAGCCGAGCCGGCGACGGCCTTGGCCAGCATCGCCGCGGTGCGGGTTTCGCCCAGCAGGTCGAGGTCATTATTGCTGGCGGCGCCGTCGGTGCCGATGGCCACATTGACGCCAGCCTGCCACAGACGCTCCACCGGGCAGAAGCCGCAGGCCAGTTTCAGGTTCGATTCCGGGCAATGGATGACGCTGGTGTTGCTTTCTACCAGCAAAGCCAGGTCGTCCTCGCTGATTTGGGTCATGTGAACGGCCTGGAAGCGTGGGCCCAGCAGGCCGAGTCGACCGAGGCGCGCCAACGGGCGTTCGCCGGTCCGCTCGACAGCCTGTTGTACCTCAAGCGCGGTTTCGTGCACATGCATATGGATCGCGGCGTCCAGCTCCTCGGCGATCACCCGGATTTTTTCCAGGTTGGCATCGCTCACGGTGTAGGGCGCGTGGGGGCCGAAGGTGATCTTGATGCGCGGGTGATGCTTGAGGTCGCCGAACAGCTCGATGCCCTGGCGAATCGCCTCATCGGCGGTGCTGGCGCCGGGAATCGGGAAGTCGAGGATCGGAATTGCGATCTGCGCGCGCATCCCGCTGTTGTGGACGCAGTCACTGGCAATCTTGGGGTAGAAGTACATGTCCGAGAAGCAGGTAATGCCACCCTTGAGCTGTTCGGCGATGGCCAGGTCGGTGCCGTCGCGCACGAAGGCTTCATCGACCCACTTGGCCTCCGCGGGCCAGATGTGCTTTTCCAGCCAGGTCATCAGCGGCAGGTCATCGGCCATTCCGCGAAACAGGCTCATCGCCGCGTGGCCATGGGCGTTGATCAGGCCGGGGCTGAGCAGCATGCCCGGCAGCTCGCGCACTTCGCCGGCGGAAAGTTTCAACGCCGCGGCCCGTGGGCCGATAAAGGCAATGCGCCCATCGCGGATGCCCAGGCCATGCTCCTTGAGCACCACGCCGGCGGGTTCGACAGGTACCAGCCACGTCGGCAGTAGCAATAAGTCGAGCGGGGCGGCAGTGGAGGTCATCGCAGGCTTCTTCCCGGGCAGCTATAAAAGAAGGGCGAAGTATACCCGAGCGTCCTGGCTGGCGGATCGCTATAATCGGCGGCTTTTGTTCATGAGTGCGGGGTGAGGGATGCGCGATCGACTGTTGGCTGCGGAGAAAGTGAAGGCCATCGATTGGCGCGATGGCGCACTGCACCTGCTCGACCAGCGTGTTTTGCCGTCCCGGGAAAGCTGGGTGACCTGCACCACGGTCGATGAAGTGGCCACGGCGATTCGTTCGATGGTCGTGCGCGGCGCCTCGGCCATCGGCATCAGCGCGGCCTACGGCCTGGTACTCGCC
>NZ_JAKNRV010000285.1:0-6852 GCF_023072625.1 Pseudomonas emilianonis | reverse complement strand
AAGACCTTCCTGCGCAAAAACGCCTCCCAGGTTGAACTGGTGTGGGTCGGCCGTGTCATGGTGCTGCTGGTGGCGTTGATCGCCATCGCCATGGCTGCCAACCCGAATAACCGCGTGTTGGGCCTGGGCGGCAACCACGGCCGCATTCCCGGTGTTCTGGCGCGCCTGCTGCTGGTCGATCAACTGGCCGCTGGCGAAGCCGCGCTTGTACAGCTCCTGGGTACGTCTGAGCTCCTGGTGGGCGAGCAGTTGTTCGCTCTGGCGCAATTGCACATTGGCTTCGGCGGCGGCGAGGTTTTCCTTGGCCCGCAGCACTTCGGCTTCGGCCTGGGCGCGCTGGGCTTCCAGGGTGCGGGTGTCCATGCGCGCCAGCAGTTGGCCCTTGAGGACCTTGTCGCCTTCATCCACCCGCACTTCGTCCAGACGCCCGGGGATCTTGGCGGCAATCTGCACTTCGGTCGATTCCAGGCGGCCATTGCCCATGCTCAAGCCTTCGGGCAGGCGGTCCTGGGTGGATTTCCAGTAACCGAAACCGCCGGCGGCGAGCAGCAACACAATCAGGAGGGTGGCAAACAACTGGGAGGTGCGATGGTTCGTCGACATGGTTGCTTCCTGCGGTGTTAGCGTCCTAGTCTGACCGGTTTGGCCCGAGGGCGCTTGATACGGGTCAAATGAAGCGCAAGCCTAACCCGGTTGCGCTTTAGATGCATGCGTTGGGCGCGTGACTGTAAGGTTCTGCTGTTTAGCGCAGCGCGAGTACCGCTGACCATTGCTCTGCGGTCACCGGCATCACCGAGAGACGGCTGCCTTTTTGCACCAGCGGCAGTTCGGCCAGGGCGGTTTGCTGCTTCAGATAGCCCAGGCCGAGTACCTTGGGAAACGTCTGGATGTGGGCCACGTTGATCGCACTCCACGGGTTTTTGTCCGGGCTGGCCTTGGCGTCGAAATAGTGGCTGGAAGGATCCAGCGCGGTGGGGTCTGGATACGCCGCCGCGACGATTTTGCCGATGCCGGCAATGCCAGGCTCCGGGCAACTGGAATGGTAGAAGAAAAACTCATCGCCCACCGCCATCGCGCGCAGAAAGTTGCGCGCCTGATAGTTGCGAACCCCGTCCCATCGCGTTTCGCCGAGGTGTTCCAGGCCGGTGATGGAGAGTTCGTCGGGCTCGGATTTCATCAGCCAGTAGGCCATTGGGTGGCTCCTGAAAAAGGCGTTGGACAGGTTGTCGGGCAATTGCATGACAAACCGACGGTCGGTTGGCGTCAAGGTTTGCGTGTTGGTTCACGTTAACGCAGAATGCCGGGATTTTAAGCTTGACGCAGCTGCAACGGACTACTTTGGAACGTTGTTGTCATCGTGTACGAGGTGCCTGAAGGGGGGCAATCGATGCAACGTAAACCGGATTTACTATGGATATTGGTTATTTTGTTTGGTCTGGGCGTCGTGACCACCGGGTATGCGCAGAGCTTGTGGTCGAACAAGACCGATGCGCCCATTGAGCTGACTCAGCAGCAGACACAACCGTTCAAGCGTTAACCCTTCTTCAGGGCGTCGCGGGTTCCAGCGACGCCTGTGCGATATACCATTTCTTATCGGTGACCGTGCCCGCCAACGGCACATCCCAGCTCGCCTGCACCAGTCGTTCGACTTTCTGACATTCATGGGCCAGGCCCAACAGCGTCGGCTTGCGCCAGTGCTGGCGGCGTGCCAGGTAAGCCAGGCTGCGGTCATAAAAACCGCCGCCCATGCCCAGGCGCCCCCCCGCGTCATCGAACCCAACCAACGGCAATAGCACCAGGTCCAGTGCCCAGACCTTGCGCTGGCGGCGCACATTCGTCCGTGGTTCAAGAATGCGAAAGCGATTGGGCAGCAGCTTCTCCCCAGGCCGAACACGCTGGAACACCATCTTGGTCCGTGGCCAGGCGCTGAGCACCGGCAGGTAGGTGGCCTTGCCCCGCCGCTGGGCCGCACGCAGCAGCAAGCGCGGATCGATTTCACCGTCCGTCGGTAGATACAGGGAAATATGCTTGGCCCGGCGAAACAGCGGGTGCTGTGCCAGTTGCCGATACACGCCTTGGGCGGCTTTGCGTTGCTCGCTCGGCGTGAGGGCGCGGCGGGCGTTGCGCAACATGCGTCGAAGTTGCGGACGGGAAAGCGGCGCAGGTTCGGTCATGGTTTTTCGGCTCATAAAACAATGCCAGTCCTGGGACTGGCATTGAGTTTGGGATTCAGGCTCCCCGACAGAACCGCTGTCGACTAAGCCCTTGAACCCGAAAGTTCAAGGTGGAAGATGCAGTAGGCTTTAAGGCTTTCCGTCTAGCGGACATGCACACCAGCCAAACGTGCAACTTCCAGGGTAGTGCGAATCGGCTCCGGGACATCGCCGACTGGCAAGCACGCCAGGGAGTGGGGCGAGTATACCTTAAACGGGCGCGGCAATCAGCCCTTGGGTGCCTCGGAATCGTTGGACAGTGCCAGGTCCACACGCTCCAGCAGGTCACGCACCTGCTCGCGCGTCGAGCCGCTGGCCTGTACGTCAGGGCGCTCCTGCTTATGCAGCAGATCGTGGGTGATATTCAGCGCGGCCATCACGGCGATGCGGTCGGCGCCGATCACTTTGCCGCTGCTGCGGATTTCACGCATCTTGCCATCCAGGTAACGGGCGGCGCTCACCAGGTTGCTGCGCTCTTCCTGGGGGCAAATGATCGAATATTCTTTGTCGAGAATCTGCACGGTGACGCTATTGCTTGAACTCATGAGTCTTGCTCCAGGGCCTTAAGGCGCGAAATCATCGATTCGACCTTACGCCGGGCGATTTCGTTTTTTTCAATGAGGTGAGCGCGTTCCTCGCGCCAGGTCTTTTCCTGAGCTAATAGGAGTCCGTTTTGCCTCTTTAGTTGCTCGACCCGATCAATTAGCAATTCGAATCTGGCCATCAGCGCTTGCAGGTCGGTGTCTTCCATTGGGTTCCACTGGATTTGTCTGATGAATGGCAACTGCAGGATAAACGATCTGACGCCCTTGATAGTCTTGGTACGTCTGCCGGTGCTAGGATACAGCGCTCCATTCTAGACATTGCGCCGTCTGGCGCCTAGCTCACCATGCCTATTCAGAACTCCCCGTATGATGCTTTTACCAAACTGCTGAGCACCAGCGGTCATCCTTGCTCGCCTGCCGAACTGCACGGCGTGTTGCTGGGCCGCAGTTGCACCGGTGTCGGCTTTGACGCCGACAACTGGCTGGCCGATGTGGCCGAACTGCTGGAAACCGAACCCACCGAGAACGTGCGTAACGCGCTGATCGGCCTGCAGGAAATGGTCAAGGGCGAGCTGACCGGTGATGACGTCACCGTGGTCCTGCTGCTGCCGACCGACGATGCACCGCTCACCGAGCGCGCTGCCGCGCTGGGCGAATGGTGCCAGGGCTTCCTCCATGGTTTTGGCGTGAACGCCGGCGGCCTTGAGCTGAGCACCGACGCCAAGGAAGTGCTGCAAGACCTGGCCGCCATCTCCCAGGTGCAAGATGCCCTGGAAGAGTCCGAAGACGGTGAAGGCGACTACATGGAAGTCATGGAATACCTGCGCGTCGCGCCGTTGCTGCTGTTCACCGAGACCCGCAAGTCCGCTGAACCGGTCGCGGCCAAGCCGTCGTTGCACTAAGGCTGTCACTGCACCAAGAAAGGAAACCCATCTGCCCATGATCCATATCCCGAAAGCGGAATACACCCGTCGCCGCAAGGCGCTCATGGCGCAGATGGTGCCCAACAGCATCGCGATTCTACCGGCCGCTGCCGTGGCCATCCGAAACCGTGATGTCGAACATGTCTACCGCCAGGACAGCGATTTCCAGTACCTGAGCGGCTTCCCCGAGCCTCAGGCAGTGATCGTGCTGATGCCCGGTCGCCAGCACGGCGAGTACGTGCTGTTCTGTCGCGAACGCAATGCCGAGCGCGAACTGTGGGACGGCCTGCGCGCCGGCACCGAAGGCGCAGTGCGTGATTTTGGCGCCGACGATGCCTTCCCCATCACCGATATCGACGACATCCTCCCCGGCCTGATCGAAGGCCGCGACCGGGTGTATTCGGCCATGGGCAGCAATGCCGAGTTCGACCGGCACCTGATGGAGTGGATCAACGTCATCCGCTCTAAAGCGCACCTGGGCGCCCAGCCGCCGAACGAATTTGTTGCCCTGGATCATCTGCTCCACGACATGCGCCTGTATAAATCGGCGGCGGAAGTGAAGGTGATGCGTGAAGCTGCGCGAATTTCCTGCGCGGCCCACGTGCGGGCCATGCAGGCCAGCCGCGCTGGCTTGCATGAGTTCAGCCTCGAAGCCGAGCTGGATTATGAGTTCCGCAAAGGCGGCGCGAAGATGCCGGCCTATGGCTCCATCGTCGCTGCCGGGCGCAACAGCTGCATCCTGCATTACCAGCAGAATGACGCGCTGCTCAAGGACGGTGATCTGGTGCTGATCGACGCCGGTTGCGAGATCGACTGCTACGCCAGCGACATCACCCGCACCTGGCCGGTCAACGGCAAGTTCTCGCCCGAGCAAAAGGCGATCTATGAAGTCGTGCTGGCCTCCCAGGAAGCCGCCTTCGCCGAGATTGCACCGAACAAGCATTGGAACCAGGCCCATGAGGCCACCGTGCAGGTCATCACCGCCGGGCTGGTGAAGTTGGGGTTGCTGCAAGGTGACGTTGACGAACTGATCGCCAGCGAAGCCTACAAGCCTTTCTATATGCACCGCGCCGGCCACTGGCTGGGGATGGATGTGCATGATGTCGGCGAGTACAAAGTGGGCGGTGAATGGCGTGTGCTGGAAGTCGGCATGGCGTTGACCGTGGAGCCGGGGATCTATATTTCGCCGGACAACCAGAACGTGGCAAAGAAATGGCGTGGCATTGGCGTGCGCATCGAGGACGACGTGGTAGTGACCAAACAAGGCTGTGAGATTCTGACCAGCGGCGTGCCCAAGACCGTCGCCGACATTGAAGCGTTGATGGCGGCCGCCCGATGAGCCGGGTCAACCTGGCCATTATCGGCGGCGGCCTGGTGGGCGCCAGCCTGGCGTTGGCGTTGCAGTCCGGGGCCAAGGCGCGGGGCTGGAAGATCGTACTGATCGAACCCTTCGCGCCGGGCGACAGCTACCAGCCGAGCTACGACGCTCGCTCTTCGGCGCTGTCCTATGGCGCACGGCAGATTTATCAGCGTTTGGGCCTGTGGCAGGCCATCTCCCGCCGCGCCGAACCGATCAAGCAGATTCATGTGTCGGACCGCGGGCGCTTCTCCACTGCGCGTTTGTCCGCCATGGAAGAGGGCGTGCCGGCCCTCGGCTACGTAGTGGAAAACGCCTGGCTCGGCCAATGCCTGTGGCAAGGCCTGGATAAGGACGTGGTCAGTTGGCGCTGCCCGGCTGAAGTCACGCGCATGGAGCCGTTGCCCGACGGCTATCGCCTGACCCTCAACGACGAAACCGTGCTCGAGTGTGACCTTGCCGTGCTGGCCGACGGCGGTCGCTCCGGCCTGCGTGAGCAATTGGGTATCGCCGTGAAAGCCCGCCCGTACAACCAGAGCGCGCTGATCGCCAATATCACCCCGAGCGAAGCCCACAACGGCGAAGCCTTCGAGCGTTTCACCGACGACGGCCCGATGGCCCTGCTGCCGCTGCCGGACAACCGCTGCGCGTTGGTCTGGACCCGTGCCGGCATGGACGCGCAGCGTCTGGCCAACCTGGATGAGCGCAGTTTCCTCAGTGAATTGCAGGGCGTGTTCGGCTACCGCCTGGGCACCTTGAAGCAAGTCGGCGCGCGGCATCTGTACCCGCTGACCCTGGTGGAAGCCGAAGAACAAGTACGCTCGCACCTGGCGATCCTCGGCAATGCCGCCCACAGCCTGCACCCGATTGCCGGGCAGGGTTTCAACCTGTCCCTGCGCGATGCGAGTGCCCTGGCCGAGGCCTTGCTGGCCGGGCCAGCGGTGCCGGGTGACCTGGCGACCTTGCAGGCATATCGCGAGCGTCAGCGCATGGATCAGAAGCTGACCGTGGGCTTCTCCGATCAGGTCACGCGCCTGTTCGGCAGCGCCCAGCCGCTGGTCGCGCTGGGGCGCAACATGGGCTTGCTGGGTCTGGATTTGCTACCGCCGGCCAAACGCTGGTTCGCCCGTCAAGCCATGGGCCTGGGCACGCGTCCGGATGCGTAAGTGGCTGATCGCCCGTCTGGGCAAAGCGCGCTTGTTGCGTTGGGTCATGAGTGTGTACCCACCGTATTTGGGCGCTGGGGTCCGCGTGCAGCAGATGAGCGCGGATTTCCGGCACGTCAAAGTGCGTATGGGCCTTGGCTGGTACAACCGTAACTACGTCGGTACGCAATTCGGCGGTAGTCTTTATTCGATGGTCGACCCGTTCTACATGTTGATGCTGATGGAGAACCTGGGCCGCGACTACATCGTCTGGGACAAGGCCGCGAGCATCGACTTCATCTCGCCGGGCAAAGGCCCGGTGTATGCCGAATTTTCCATCGACGACGCCTTGCTGGATGAGATTCGTCGACAGACCGAGGGCGGCGAGAAGTACTTGCCCCACCTCAAGGTCCAGATTCATGACGGCTCCGGCACCCTGGTGGCGCGGGTCGACAAAACCCTTTACGTGCGGCGCAAGCCGCCAGCGAGACAGGCTTAAAGCATGGACATGCGCGCAGATGTGCTGATTGTCGGGGCCGGAATGGTCGGGAGCGCCCTGGCGCTGGCGTTGCAGGGCAGTGGCCTGCAGGTGCTGCTGCTGGATGGCGGCCCGCTGAGCGTCAAGCCGTTCGAGCGTGACGCCGCCTTTGAACCGCGGGTGAGCGCCTT
>NZ_JAKNRV010000284.1:0-6870 GCF_023072625.1 Pseudomonas emilianonis | reverse complement strand
TTGAAAGCCACCAAAGTGGACGGCGTATACACTGCGGATCTGCTGGCGGTCGAGCATCTCGGTGCGCCCGCCGAAGTGCTTGTTGACCTCGGCGCGCTGGCGGAACGAACGCACCGTGGCGTCGGTGTGGGCCAGGGTCAGTTGGCCGCGCTCGGAGTACATGATGTTGAAATCGAATTCATTGGACAGCGCCTGGAACATCTTCACCGACTCGGCGTAGAAGCGCACCCCTTCGCTGGTCAGGTAGTTGGAGCGGATCACTGCCGTGTTGCGCGCGGTATTGCCGCCGCCCAGGTAGGACTTTTCCAGCACGGCAATGTTGCTGATGCCGTGGTACTTGGCCAGGTAGTAGGCGGTCGCCAGGCCGTGGCCGCCGGCGCCGATGATCACCACGTCGTAACTCGACTTGAGCTCTTTGGGCGGTGGCAGATCCACCTCCACCGGGTATTCCGAACTCAGCCCGTATTTCAATAGATTGAATGGCATACGGCCTCCGATTGGCTGCGTAGGGCGTGATGTTGCGCAAGGGCGGCGGTCACGGTGTTTTTCATCAGGAAGGCAATGGTCATCGGGCCGACACCGCCGGGGACCGGGGTGATGGCGGCGACGTGGGGCAGGGCGGCAGCGAAGTCGACATCGCCGACCAGGCGGCTGCGGCCATCGTCGTCAATGCGGTTGATACCGACGTCGATCACCACCGCGCCAGGCTTGAGCCAACTGGCATCGATCAAGCGTGGGCGGCCTACGGCGGCGATCACGATATCCGCCTGGCGGCACAGGGCCTGGGCGTTGTGGCTGCGCGAATGCAACACCGTCACCGAGCAATCGGCCTTGAGCAGCAGGGCCGCCATGGGCTTGCCGACGATGTTCGAACGGCCGACCACCACCGCGTGTTTACCGCGCAGGTCGCCACAGGTTTGCTCCAGCAGATACAGGCAACCGCTGGGCGTGCAGGGGGTGAGCACGGCGCGGCCCTGGCTGAGGCCGCCGACGTTCTGGCTGTGGAAACCGTCCACGTCCTTGTCCGGTGCGATGGCTTCCAGGGCGCGCAGTTCGTCCATCTGCACCGGCAGCGGCAATTGCAGGAGGATGCCGTGAATTGCCGGGTCGGCATTCAATTGGCCGATCAGGATCAACAGCTGTTCGGTGCTGGTATCGTCGGGCAGCCGGTGCTCCAGGGAGTGGATGCCAACCTCGGTGGCGCGCAGGACCTTGTTGCGCACATAGACCTGACTGGCCGGGTCGTTGCCCACCAGGATCACCGCCAGGGCCGGTTGAATAGCTTGCGCATGCAGACGCGCTACGTCCTCGCGGACCTGCAGCAGCACCCGCGCAGCGGCGGCTTTGCCATCGATCAGTTTAGGCTCGCTCACCGGAACACCACCGTTCTGTCCTGGTTGAGAAACACCCGGTGCCCCAGGTGGTACTTGACCGCCTTGGACAGGGCCACGGTCTCGGTGTCACGGCCGATAGCAACCAGGTCGTCGGGCTTGTACACGTGGTCGACGCGTTGCACTTCCTGCTCGATGATTGGGCCCTCATCCAAGTCGCTGGTGACGTAGTGCGCGGTGGCGCCAATCAACTTCACGCCACGCTGATAGGCCTGGTGATAAGGCTTGGCGCCTTTGAAGCCGGGCAGGAACGAATGGTGAATATTGATCGCGCGCCCCGACAGTTGCCGGCACAGGTCGTCGGAGAGGATCTGCATATAGCGCGCCAGCACCACCAGTTCGGTGCGGGTGTCGTCGACGATCTTCATCAGCTCGGCTTCCTGCGCGGCCTTGGTGTCCTTGGACACCGGCAGGTAGATAAAACGAATGCCCTCGCGCTCGGCCATGGGCCGCAGGTCGAGGTGGTTGGAGACGATGGCGGTGATGGTCATGTCCATCTCGCCCTTGTGGTAGCGGTAGAGCAGGTCGGTGAGGCAGTGGTCGAACTTGCTCACCATCAGCAGCACGCGCATCGGCTCGCGGGTGTCGTAGAGCTCCCACTGCATGTCGAAGGCCTGGGCGACGTCGGCGAAACCGGCGCGGATCTGTTCCAGATCGCCTGCGTGCCCATCGTTGAAACGGAACACGGCACGCATGAAGAAGCGACCGCTGAAGTCATCATCGAACTGCGCCATCTCCCCGATGTAGCACGCGTTGTCCGCCAGGTACGTGGTGACGGCAGCGACAATGCCGGACACCGCGGGACAAGTGACCTTGATGATGAAATGGTTTTTTTCGTGTTGCATGACACGTCCTCGGGATGATGGCGGCAGCTCATCGCATAGCGAAAAAACGTCAGAGGACAGCAGGCTCGTTCCGTGAGCGCATTTTCTTGTGAGGAATAAAATATTCCTGAGTTGGCTTTATAGGGGAATGGACGCGGGGCGTCTAGGGGTTTTGGGAAAGTTTTTTAACTGAGGGGAATTTTTATCGGGGAGGACGGCGTCGAGCGCGGTCAAAAATGTGGGAGGGGGCTTGCCCCCGATGAGGGGGGTCAGTGAAAGATGCATTCACTGACACTCCCTCATCGGGAGCAAGCCCCCTCCCACAGTTGGATCTCTGTGCTTCAGGTGTATCGAGTCCGGATTATTCTTTGTCGTTGCCGTAATTCATGATCGACAGCAGGCGAATCGGCACCCGCACCAACTCCTCCGGCCCATGGGGAATCTCGCCCTCGAACGTCAGGCTGTCGCCGGCTTCCATCCGATACAGCTGATTCCCATGCCGATAAATCAGCTCCCCTTCCAGCAAGTGCAGAAACTCGGTCCCCGGGTGGGCAAAGGTCGGGAACTCCTCGCTGGCGTCATCCATGCTGACCATGTACGCCTCAAAGCTCTTCTTCGGCCCCCGCGTATGGTTGAGCAGATGGTAGGTATGCCCCTTTTCCGTCCCCCGGCGCACCACTTCCATGCCTTGGTCGGCTTTGACCAACAAGGCACTGCCATCTTGTTGATCGTATTCGGCGAACAATTTCGACAACGGCAGCCCGAGCACGTCGCACAGGCGACTCAAGGTGTCGAGGCTGGTGGACACCTGGGCGTTTTCGATCTTGCTCAACATGCCCTGGCTGATATCGGCAATCTTCGCCACGTCGGACAGCTTCAGGTCCTGGGCCTGGCGTTGGCGTTTGATCTGCAAACCCAGGTATTGCTCCAGCTTGAGGCGGGGGGCGGTTTCGGTGGACATAGTCATCAGATCCTGCACACTTTCCGTTCAGTAATATTAGTTTCGCACTAGGAAAGTGCAAGTGGCGGCTCTTGGCGGCCGCGCCCTGACACGTATTCCCACGGGGAAAAGAATTTTCCCATATATACAGCACAAAAGCGCTTTCACCGGCACTTCAATCGGCCGCTCGCGAATCTGGCAAGGGTATTGCATTCCTGTGGGGAAACTAACTTTCTTTTTAAGAATAAAAAGACAGTCTAGGCCCACCCACACGGTTTTGCCTTTCGCGAGGAGTGACACGCAATGTTGCCAGCAGAAACCCAGCGCATCATCGACAAGTACGGCATCAAGTACGTGCTTGCGCAGTTTGTGGATATACACGGTGCGGCCAAGACCAAGTCGGTGCCGATTTGCGGGCTCAAGACGGTGGCCGAAGAGGGCGCCGGGTTTGCCGGGTTTGCCATCAGCGGCATGGGCATGGAACCCCACGGCCCGGACTTCATGGCGCGGGGAGACCTGTCCACGCTGACCCCGGTGCCCTGGCAGCCGGGTTACGGGCGCGTGGTGTGCGTCGGGCATGTCGACGGCAAGCCCCATCCCTTTGATAGCCGCTACGTGCTGCAGCAGCAGGTGCAGCGCCTGCAAGACAAGGGCTGGACGCTGAACACCGGCCTGGAACCCGAATTCAACCTGATGCGCCGCGACGAGCAGGGCAAGCTGCAACTGGTCGACCCCAGCGACAACCTCGACAAGCCCTGCTACGACTACAAGGGCCTGTCGCGCTCGCGGGTGTTCCTGGAGCGCCTGACCGAAGCCTTGCAGGCGGTGGATTTCGAGGTCTATCAGATCGACCACGAAGACGCCAACGGCCAGTTCGAGATCAACTACACCTACAGCGACGCCCTGACCTCGGCCGACCGCTTTACCTTCTTCCGCATGGCCGCCGGCGAGATCGCCAACGACCTGGGCATGATCTGTTCGTTCATGCCCAAGCCCGACCCGAAACGCGCCGGCAACGGCATGCACTTTCACCTGTCGATCAGCAGCGCCGAGAACAAGAACCTGTTCCATGACGCCAGTGACCCGAGCGGCATGGGCCTGTCGAAACTGGCCTATCACTTCGCCGCCGGCCTGCTCGCCCATGGCCCGGCGCTGTGTGCGTTCGCCGCGCCCACCGTCAACTCCTACAAGCGCCTGGTGGTGGGCAACTCGCTGTCCGGCGCTACCTGGGCCCCGGCCTTTATCGCGTTTGGCGCCAACAACCGTTCGGCCATGGTGCGCGTGCCTTACGGCCGCCTGGAGTTCCGCCTGCCGGATGCCGGCTGCAACCCTTACCTGGTCAGCGCCGCGATCATCGCGGCGGGCCTGGACGGCATCGATCGCGAGTTGGAAATCGACCACGTCTGCAATGAAAACCTCTACAGCCTGAGCCTGGAGCAGATCGCCGAGCGCGGCATCAAGACCTTGCCCCAATCCCTCAAGGAAGCCTGCGACGCGCTGGAAGCCGACCCGCTGTTCGTCGAGGTGCTGGGCCCGCAGATCGTGGGTGAGTTCATCAAGCTCAAGCGCATGGAGTGGGTGGAATACAGCCGCCATGTGAGCGACTGGGAAGTCCAGCGCTATACCGAATTTTTCTGACACCGTGTGACGGAGACTTGATATGTGTGGAATCGTAGGTCTGTACCTGAAAAACCCCCGACTGGAACCCCAGCTCGGCCAGTTGTTTGAACCGATGTTGCAGGCCATGACCGACCGTGGCCCGGACAGTGCGGGTTTTGCTATCTATGGCGATGAAGTCGCCGACGGCTGGGTCAAGCTGACCCTGCAAGCGACCACCGAGGGCTTCGACTGGAAAGCCCTGATGGGCGAGCTGGAAGGGCGCCTGGGCTGTTCGCTGGACTGGTTTCAGAACGCCAGCGCCGCCGTGTTGAAGATCCACGCCGACGAAGCCCCGGTGCGCCTGGCCCTGGCCGAACTGGCGCCGAGCGTGCGCGTCATGAGCGCCGGGCAGAGCATCGAGATCCTCAAGGGCATGGGCCTGCCCCAGGAAATTTCCCAGCGCTTCGGCCTGGCGAGCATGCAAGGCAGCCACATCATCGGCCACACCCGCATGGCCACTGAAAGCGCGGTGACCATGGAAGGCAGCCACCCGTTTTCCACCGGTGCCGACCTGTGCCTGGTCCACAACGGTTCGCTGTCGAACCACTTCCGCCTGCGCCAGGAACTCAAGCGCGAAGGCATCCATTTCGAAACCGACAACGACACCGAAGTCGCCGCTGGCTACCTGACCTGGCGCCTGCAACAGGGCGATTCGCTCAAAGAGGCGCTGGACCACGCCCTGGAAGACCTCGACGGCTTCTTCACCTTCGCCATCGGCACGCGCAACGGTTTTGCGGTGATCCGCGATCCGATCGCGTGCAAGCCGGCGATCCTCGCCGAGACCGACGACTACGTCGCCATGGCCTCCGAATACCAGGCGCTGTCGAGCTTGCCAGGCATCGAGAACGCCCGCATCTGGGAGCCCGCACCGGCCACTTTGTACATCTGGGAACGCCAGTCAGCTTAAGGAGCGCACACATGAAAATCATCGATCTTTCCACCGCCACCGTGCGTGACCTCAACCAGGCGCTGCACGCGCAGGCCATCGACAACGAATGGCGCGTCACCCACTCCAACGGCAAGCACAACCTGGCGGTCGGGGTGAATCAGGCGGTGTCCATCGATATCGAGGGCCACGCCGGCTACTACTGCGCGGGCATGAACCAGCAGGCGTCGATCACCGTACACGGCAACGTCGGCGTGGGCTGCGCCGAGAACATGATGTCCGGATCGGTGCGCGTCAAAGGCAGCGCGTCCCAGGCGGCCGGGGCCACGGCCCATGGCGGCTTGCTGGTGATCGAAGGCGACGCGGGCGCGCGTTGCGGGATTTCCATGAAAGGCATCGACATCGTGGTCGGCGGCAGCATTGGCCACATGAGCTGCTTCATGGGCCAGGCCGGGCGTTTGGTCGTCTGCGGCGATGCCGGCGATGCGCTGGGCGATTCGCTGTACGAAACCCACATCTACGTGAAGGGCTCGGTGGAGTCGCTGGGCTCCGATTGCGTCGAAAAAGAGATGCGCAGCGAGCACCTGCACGAGCTGCAAGAGCTGCTCGATCGCGCCGGTTTCGCCCACCGCGCTGCGGATTTCAAGCGCTACGGCTCGGCCCGCCAGCTGTACAACTTCAAAGTCGATAACGCCTCCGCATACTGATTCAGGAGCTACAACATGAGTGAACAAACCCCTCCGGTACTGCGCGAGTCGGCCACCTTCGACCGCCTGACCATCCAGGAAATCCAGCGCGCCGCCGAAACCGGTATCTACGACATTCGCGGCGGCGGTACCAAGCGCAAGCTGCCGCACTTCGATGACTTGCTGCTGCTCGGCGCCAGCGTGTCGCGTTACCCGCTGGAAGGCTATCGCGAGAAGTGCGGCACCGACGTGATCCTCGGCAACCGCTTCGCCAAGAAGCCGATCCACCTGAAGATCCCGGTGACCATCGCCGGCATGAGTTTCGGTGCGTTGTCGGCCAACGCCAAGGAAGCCCTGGGCCGTGGCGCGAGCATCGCCGGCACCAGCACCACCACCGGTGACGGCGGCATGACCCCGGAAGAGCGCGGTCAGTCGCGGCACCTGGTGTACCAGTACCTGCCGTCGCGCTACGGCATGAACCCCG
>NZ_JAKNRV010000283.1:0-6908 GCF_023072625.1 Pseudomonas emilianonis | reverse complement strand
CGCCGAGGATGGCGACGATGACCGCCTGCCAGATGGCCAGGCCGCGAAACGCAACCAGGGTCGCGCCCAGCGGCAGCCCCAGGATGCTGATGTTGGCCGCGAAC
Source organism: Pseudomonas emilianonis (assembly GCF_023072625.1). Taxonomy (NCBI): domain Bacteria; kingdom Pseudomonadati; phylum Pseudomonadota; class Gammaproteobacteria; order Pseudomonadales; family Pseudomonadaceae; genus Pseudomonas; species Pseudomonas emilianonis. The sequence continues at coordinate 6,804 of NZ_JAKNRV010000283.1, read as the reverse complement.
CACACCCAGAACAGTTGCAGTGGATGGCCGTTGCACTCGCCTTCGGGGACCGGTTCGATGCCGCGTGTTTCCAAGCGCCCGGCGCTTTGGCCGGAAGTGGGCGTACTCATGTGCGGGTGCTCCTGGTGCCGGTATTGTTAGGGGTGTGGCAAATTCGCAAAGCGCAATCTTGATACGGTCAATGTGCGAGCGGGCCGGCCTGTGGCGCCTGGCGCAAGGTGAGCAACCCGTCAACCAACGGCTGCAACGCCAACCCATTGACCTGCTTGACCTGTTCGACCATCGCCGCTGGCCAGCAATGCATCCCCAGGCACGCCCCCAGCATCGCGCCGAGGATCGCGGCGATGGTGTCGGTGTCGCCGCCCAGGCTGGCGGCCAGGCACAAGGCTTCGAAGGCATTCATCGCGCCCACCGCCACTTGCTGCGCGAGGGCGAACGACACCACCACCGACTCCTGGGAAGCGACGGAGGTGCCAATCAACTCATAGAGCAGGTCGGCGAACAGCGCCTTGTCGCCACTGGCGACGCTCAAGGTCCGCGCCCAACTGATGCGCGTGGAAATACGGCCGCCGGCCACCCAGTGTCCGTGGCGTTCGGCCTGCTGGGCGATCTGGGTGCCGACGTTCAGCGCTTCACCCAGGTCCGCCCCGTTGATCCCGGCCGAAACCACTGCCGCCACCGCCGCTGCGCTGGAGATGCCCAGGCTGGTGTTGTGGGTGACCTGGCACGCCTGGATCACCGCCCGGATGAACGAAGCAGGCTCGCGGACATCGGCGGCAATCCCCACCGGCGTGATGCGCATCGCTGCGCCGTTGGTGGTGCCGTAGCGCCCGGACTCTTCAGGCGTATGCCCGGTGAGGATCATATCGATGGCGCGCTTGGTCGACGGGCCCAGCAGGTCCTGGGAACCCTTGGCGCGCATCCGCGCTTCCCAGTCGATCAGGCGTCGCGCGAGTACGCTCGGCTCTATCGTGCCCTGGCCTTCTACCAGCAACTCGCCGACGAGGATCGCTTGCTCGGTGTCATCGGTGATGGAGCCGGCGGGCATGTTTGGTGCGATGGGTTGGTCGGCGTCGGCATCTTCCAGGCCAGTGATGGCACCGAAGCGCGCCCTGATCTGTTCGCGGCTCAGGGACTGGGTGGGCATGCCCAGGGCATCGCCCAACGCCAGGCCGTAGAAGGCGCCGAGGGCACGACTGTGCGCGGTCATTTCGCCGCGCCAAACTGCAGATGCAGACGAAAATGCACAGGGTCGAGCAGACTTTCGACGTACTCCATGAAGCGCTCGCGCCGATCATAAGTGGTGCGCGACGCCTTGAGAAACACCGTGCCCGCCGGGCGGCCGAGCAGCTCAGCGTCTGCATCGGTCAGGGGCTCGGCGCCGATCCATTGATCACCTTCGGCGCCGACGTAACCGTAGGCGGCCAGGGTGATGGTCAGGGAGTTGTCGATCAGCCCGACCCGGGGCAGGCCTTCCAGGCCACCCGAGGCCGGCATCAGCGAGCGCTCCAGGGACACGGCGCGGCCATCGGCGGCGCGTCTAAGGCGGTCAAGGGCAATAAATTGGTCACTGCCGAAACGGCTGAACAGGTCCGGACGGGTCACGGCTTCGAAGCGCAGGACATCGGTGCTCACCAGGGCGCCGGTGTCCGCCAGGGCCTGGGCCCAGCCGCTGCGTTGGTCGAGCACCATACCGTCAAAGGTGACGATGGAGCCGACACCGCTCTGGGTGGCGATGTAGTGGCGGCGCTTGAGCTCGGCCAGGGCTTCGCGCAATGTGCCGCGACTGACTGCAAACTCTTCGGCCAGTTGATACTCACCCGGCAGCAGGAAACCGTCGGCCATCACCCCACCTTCGATACGGCGGATGAGTTCGTCGACGACGCGTTTTTTCTTATCAAATCGGACATGTCTAATCATGTACAAATTGATAACCGAAAGCCGCCGTTTGCAGCAAGCGAATTATTTCAGGGGGGTGGAAAAAACCGCCCTCAGGGCTCCAGGCCAATCGGGAAAAACACGCCGCCGCTCCACACGCCGAGCCAGTTCTGACCGTTGAGCGGGCGGCTCACCGCCAGCTCGACCAATTGGTAGAACACGTTGCGATGCACCAGGGCTTCGAGGTTGGTGCGCACCCGCAGATAGGGCGAAGGCTCCTCGGTGTCGGGGTCGATCACCACCCGCAGCGGGTGTTCGAGGCCAGCCTCAACCTGCTCGTCGACTTGCGTGGTGAAGCGCAACAGCTGGCTTTCGCCCTGCCCTTCGACTTCCAGGGTGACCGCGACAAACGGCGCATCCTCGACGGTGATGCCGACTTTTTCCACGGGGGTGACTAGAAAGTATTCATCGCCATCGCGGCGGATGATGTTGGAGAACAACTTGACCATCGGCTTGCGCCCGATCGGCGTGCCCTGGTAATACCAGGTGCCGTCGCGGGCGATACGCATGTCGATGTGGCCGCAGAAGTCCGGGTTCCACAAATGCACCGGCGCCGGCCCCTTGCCCTTGGGCAGTTGGGCCAATAGATCATTGGCCTTGGCGGAATCGGTCATGGGGTTCTCCTCTGGCTTACTGATCGCTCATGCCCAGCAGGCCTCGGGCGTACTGCGCCAGAGGGCGGGCGATCAGATCTTGGGGCGTATTGTCGTGGAACGTCAGTAAACCGCCACGACTGCGAATCCGTGCAGTATCAATCAAATACTGGGTGCTGGTCTCGATCAACATGATCTGGATAACGCCACTGTCCAGGCCGACACGGTCAAGGGCCTGCTGATCGGTCCACTCATCGGCGTTGCCGATGCGGTCATCCGCCTTGGCGAAGCGGCAGTACAGCAAGTAGTGAGCGCCGGCCGCACGGGCTTCGGCCAAGGCTTGTTCGAGGCCTTCGGGCTGACGGGCGCGGCGCACCATGGGGAAGTATTCGACGAAGCCGTTGAAGGCTTCTTCGGCGACCACGTTCGGTCGCGGATACGCGCTGCCCGGCGGCACGAAGGCGCCCTGGGCGATGAAGATGAAGGAGTCCGGCTGCACGCGAATCGAGGCGGTGCGCCGGGTGTCGCTGTGGTCCAGCAACCCGGCATCGCTCATCTGATAACGGGTGCCTTCGGCCATATCGCTGACGGTCATGCAACCACTCAGCGCCAACGACGCCAGCAACAAAACCAGACTACGCATCCTAATCCTCCAGAAGCCGGTGACGGAAAACCGGCGAATGGGCATGAGATGCAGAATCCGCGCCATTTGGAAACAACGCATCACTAAATGTGGGAGGGGGCTTGCCCCCTCCCACACTGGATTGTGTGTAACCCAGGGGACAGGGTTAGCCGCCGATGATCTTCATGATGGTCGCACCGCCGGAGAACGCCACTTCCTGTTTGTCACCCAGAGCCTTCATCAATAAGCCCTGCAAGGCCGGCAGCGCCTGGTGGCGCGGTTTATCGAGCAGGTCGCCGACATAGTGACGGTTGCTCGACGACAGGCAGCCATGCAGCCAACCGGTGGACGACAGCCGCAACCGTGAACAGGTACGGCAGAACGGCACGCTTTCGTTGGCGATCACGCCAAAGAAGCCCTTGCCCGGCACTTCGTAGCGCACCGCCGTGGCATCCACGGGAGCGTTGGCTTGCAGGTATTCGTGGTGTTCGCCGATCAGGCTCAGCAGTTGCTGAAGGCTGACGAATTGCTGCAGGAACGCATTGGAGTCCTTGGCCAGGTGGCCCATGCGCATCAGTTCGATAAAGCGCAGCTCATAGCCGCGCTCCAGGCAATAGTCGAGCAGCGGCAGCACTTGGTCGAGGTTCTGACCGCGCAGCGGCACCATATTGACCTTGATCTTGATCCCGGCCGCACGCGCCTGGTCCATGCCATCGAGCACCGTGGCCAGGTCACCGCCACGGGCGATGCTGCGGAAAGCGTCGGCGTTCAGCGTGTCGAGGGAGACGTTGATCCGCCGAATGCCGGCGTCCACCAACAGCGGCAGTTTGCGCGCCAGCAGTTGGCCGTTGGTGGTCAGGCTGATGTCACTGAGGCCCATCCCGCCCACGGCGCCCATGAAGGCTTCCAGCTTGGGGCTGACCAACGGTTCGCCGCCGGTGATGCGCAGGCGTTCGATACCGGCGGCTTCGATCAGGTAAGCCACGCCACGGGCCATGGCCTCGGCCGAGAGTTCGTCCTGGGCAGCCACCAACCGCTTGCCGTTAGGCACGCAGTAGGTACACGCGTAATTGCAGGCTGAGGTCAGGCTGATCCGCAAATTGCGAAAACGCCTGCCTTGACGATCAACGATCATGGATCACTCCGGCAGAGGATAATTCGGACGCACTAAAAGCTGACTTATAAATCAGCTTTTAGCAAGCGCCTTACCTGAGTATATTCCTGGGTTACTGCGCCTGGCAGCAAATCATTACGCGGCAGGTGTCTCGGCGGGCTTGGCTTCAACGGGTGGCAGCTCAGCGCTGTGCTTGCGCTTGTTGCCCATGCGCACGCCGATGTCCATCAGGAACTGGAAGAAGCCTTCCTGATCTTCCAGCACATTGCTCCAGAACGGCGAGTGGTACAGCGCCACGGCGCCATGCACCAACGCCCAGGCGGCGCAGTAGTGGAAATACGGCGGCACGTCTTCCAGCTTGCCTTCGCTGATGCGGCCCTTGATCAGCAGGGTCAGGCGCTCGAAGTTCGAGGCGCGGATCTTGTGCAACTCCTCGACCATTTCCGGCACCTGGTGGCCCTTGACCACCTTCTCTTCCAGACGGTCGAACAGGCGGTAGCGCTGCGGGTCACGCATGCGGAACTCAAAGTAAGCCCGCGACAGAGCTTCCTTGTCCTTGTCCACATCGGCCGAATGCAGCAGCTCGTTCAGGTCGCGCTCGTAGTCGAGCATCAGGCGCAGGTAGATCTCGGCCTTGGACTTGAAATGCTTGTAGATGGTGCCTTTGCCAATACCTACGGCATCCGCAATCATCTCGACGGTAACGCTGTCTTCACCTTGTTCGAGGAACAACTTGAGGGCGGTATCGAGAATTTCCTGCTCGCGGCGGCGAAACTCACGGACCTTACGGGGTTCTTTTTGCATGAGGAAAAGGTCTGCAGAGGTCGGTAAAGGGAGGGTTGCGCAGGGCCAAGGATACGTGGCGATACGATTTACCCGGTGCGAGAGATTATCCCGACTGAACGGTCGTTGGGCAACGCCTATGTGAACCCGTCACACACATTACTTTCAGCGCGCCAACGAATTCATGGCGCTCAGTCAGAAATAATACATAACGTTTACGCCTGTACATCCGCTCAATGAGAACTCAAGCGAAGCGCGCGTATTCCAAATCTGTTTAAAAAACGACCAGACGCGACTGGACTGAATCGGATACTGATCAATACTTCAACTGTCGGCGCGACATCTCCCCCAAGTGACGCGTCGATCTGGGTACCGACGGACTGTGTGCCCTTGTTTTACTCCTAATGGTCTTAACCCGGATTCCCCCCCCAGAACCCGGGTTTTTTTTGCCTGCGCTTTGGCCGCGTTAAACGGCGACGTGAGCCAGCGGAAACAGGCGCTTGAAGTTCTCGGTGGTCTGCTCGGCAAAGCGCTCGTAGGATTCACCGCGCAGCATCGCCAGATAATCCGCCACATCACGCACATACTCCGGCAGGTTCGGCTTGCCGCGATGGGGAATCGGCGCCAGGTACGGCGAGTCGGTTTCCACCAGCAGCCGGTCGGCCGGCACTTGTCGCGCCACGTCACGCAGGGCGTCGGCATTGCGGAAAGTGACGATGCCCGACAGGGAAATGTAGAACCCCAAGTCGAGGGCCGCCTTGGCCATGTCCCAGTCTTCGGTGAAGCAATGCAGCACCCCGGCCTGGGGCAATGCAGCTTCGCGCAGCAGGCTCAGGGTGTCGGCGCGAGCGCCTCGGGTGTGGACGATGACCGGTTTGCCGGTCTGCTCGGCGGCTTGCAGGTGCAGGCGGAACGACGCCTGCTGCAATTGCGCGGCTTCGGGCTCGTAGTGATAGTCCAGGCCGGTTTCACCAATCGCCACCACCCGTGGGTGGTTGAGTTCGCCGAGCAACCAGTCGAGAGCCGGGGCTTCGCCGGGCTTGAGGTCCAGCGGATGGATACCCACCGAACAATCCACGTCGGCATAGCGATCTGCGAGGGCTTTGACGTCGGCCGCATTGTCGGCGCTGACGCCGATGCACAGGAAGTGCCCGACCCCACGCTGGCGGGCCGCTTCCAGGGCGGCGTCGAGGGAACCGCCGTGTTGGGCGAGGTCGAGGCGATCAAGGTGGCAATGGGAATCTACGAGCATAAGAAATGACAACTTCAATCACGGGAAGGGTCTGGCCGACGATACACCCGTCGGCCACGGAAATTAACGCCGGCCGAGCAAGCCGACCCACTGCACCAGCAGCGCTTCGAGCAACAGCACGCGGTTGAGGTTGGCCTTGCCGAGCACCTTCTGGCGCTGGGCGAGAATCCAGTCCTGGATATTCAGCACCTTGTCCTGCGCGCTTTTCTGCGCGAGGTATTGCACGACCTTGCGCATGTCCGGCAGGCCCAGGCCATTTTCATCCTGGGTCAACTGGTAGCGCAGGATCAGGCTCGACCAGTCGCAGAACCAGTCGAACAGCAGCAGTAAGGGGATGTCCTTCCAGGCAGCTTCGGCCAACTGGCTGGCAGACAGCTCTTGCTTGAGCAGCTTTTTCACCCCGTCCACCACCAGCGCACGTTGCTCGCGCACACCCTGGGCTTGCAGCTTCACGGCGGCCAGGGGTGAGCCGGCGGCCAGGGTCAGCAGCTCGACGCGCTCG
>NZ_JAKNRV010000282.1:0-6932 GCF_023072625.1 Pseudomonas emilianonis | reverse complement strand
CCTTGCTCGGCGACGACTGGCCGTCGAGCCTGCGCGCCAACCTGCAGCGCTTGCAGTGGGCCGCGTCCCAGGTGCGCGGTAAGTTGTCCCGGGAGAACTGGCAGGCCCTGGTGGAGCTGCAACGCGAAGCCATTGAGCTGGAAAGCGAAAGCCCGGACTTTGGCGAGTTGCTGGACTTCCTCAATCGCCTGGTGATGTCCCTGGCGGCGCTGTCCGGGTTTGCCCTGGACGACATGACCCGTGACGAAGGCTGGCGCTTTCTGATGATGGGCCGGCGCATCGAGCGCCTGCAGTTCCTTAGCAGCAGCCTCGAGGCGTTCCTGCGTGGCGTGGCGGTGTTCGATCAAGCCGGGCTGGAGTGGTTGCTGGAACTGGGCAACAGCAGCATCACCTACCGCTCGCGTTACCTGGCGGTGCCGCAACTGATCCCGGTGCTCGACCTGTTGCTGCTGGATGAACAGAACCCCCACGCCGTGCTGTTCCAGTTGAAGCTGGTGAGCCGTACCTTGCGTCGCCTCAACGACGATTTCGCGGTGCCCCGGGAAACCGGCCTGGCGCCTTTGGTCGAGCGCCTCGCGCGGTTCGACCTGGGTTGCCTGGAAAACTCGCTGTTTGGCGAGGCCAGCGTGCGTGCTGCGTTGGACGGCCTGGCCGACCTGCTGCAGGCGGTCGCCGATGAGAGCGGGCAAGTGTCGGATCGCCTGGCCTTGCGCCATTTTGCCCATGTGGATGATGTCAGCCAGCGAACGGTGTCGGTGTGATGAGTGCGCGCTATCAGATTTTTCACGATACCCATTACCACTACGACAGCCCGGTGTCCCTGGCCCAGCAGTTGGCGCATCTGTGGCCACGGCCATGCGCCTGGCAGCGTTGCACCTCGCAGCAGCTGGATATCAGCCCGTTGCCGTCGTCGCGCCGCGATGAACTGGACGTGTTCGGCAACCCGATCACCCGCCTGGCGTTCGAGCGGCCCCATGATGAATTGTTGGTGAACGCCGGGCTGACCGTGGAAGTGCTGGCGCGGCCGCTGCTGGATTTCCAACAGTCGTTGGCCTGGGACCAAACCCGCGACAGCCTGACCTACAGCAGCCAGCCGCTGTCACCGGCGTTGATCGAAGCCTGCCGCTTTCGCTTCGAATCGCCCTACGTGCATTTGAAGAAAACCTTCGTCGACTTCTCCGAAAGCTGTTTCCCGCCTGGCCGTCCGCTGTTGCTGGGCGCCCAGGCGTTGATGGAAAAAATCTTCGGCGAATTCACCTTCGATGCCGAAGCCACCCAAGTCGCCACGCCGCTGGTGGAAGTGCTCGAGCGCCGACGCGGCGTGTGCCAGGACTTCGCTCACCTGATGCTCGCCTGCCTGCGCTCACGGGGCCTGGCGGCGCGCTATATCAGCGGCTACCTGCTGACCCAGCCGCCGCCCGGCCAGCCACGGATGATCGGCGCCGATGCGTCCCATGCGTGGATTTCGGTGTATTGCCCGGTGTTGGGCTGGGTGGACTTTGATCCGACCAACAATGTGCAGCCGGCACTGGAGCACATCACCCTGGCCTGGGGCCGGGACTTCTCCGATGTTTCGCCGTTGCGTGGGGTGATTCTGGGGGGAGGGAGCCATGACCCGGAAGTGCGGGTGACGGTGATGCCGCTGGAGTAAAGATCATCCCCGCGCAGGCTGCGGGAATGATCAGAATCCGGTGTTTCTCAGGCGTCTGGCGCCGGGTCTTTCGGTGTTTCGGTGTCGTCGGTTGCCACTTCGCCTTCCGCATCCGGGTTCAGTGCGCCGGCCTCTTCATCTGCAGCGGCTTTCTTGCGTTGCAGCTTTTCGTCTTTCTTCTGTTCCTTGGCCAAGTCTCTTTGACGTTTGGCGAAGGAGTAATTAGGTTTGGCCATGGGCGATCCTCTAGGTTCGAAGGTGAGGGTGGGCGGCGCGCAGCTGCCTTGGGTCGCTATGGTAGCAGCTTCGCGGCGCGCTTGGCCTTCACTTACCGCAAGCGTATGCGGCCAACAGACCGCTGAATAGATGATTGAGGTGCATGGTCCGGACTCCAGTGGGTGATGGACCGATCATAGGCGGGGTGTGGCACTTTGGCTGGTTGATTGTGTCGATAAGTCTGATAGCCTAAAGTTGTATACAATCTGTTGATTCAGGTCATAAGAATTTCTGCCTGTTTCAGGCACGCTTGTCGCAATACGCGTTTTTAAAACCCTGCCTTGGAGATTCACATGTTTGCCAAACTCGTTGCTGTTTCCCTGCTGACTCTGGCTAGTGGCCAGTTGCTTGCTGCAGAGTGCAAGGTCACCGTCGACTCTACCGACCAGATGTCCTACAACACCAAGGAAATCGTGATCGACAAGAGCTGCAAGACGTTCACCGTCGAGCTGACTCACTCCGGCAGCTTGCCGAAAAACGTCATGGGTCATAACTGGGTACTGGCCAGCGCCGCCGACATGCCATCGGTTGCAACCGACGGCATGGCTGCCGGCCTCGACAAGAACTACCTGAAAGAAGGCGACGACCGCATCATCGCCCACACCAAGGTGATTGGTGCTGGCGAGAAAGATTCGGTGAGCTTTGATGTGTCCAAGCTGAAAGCGGGCACTGACTATGCGTTCTTCTGCTCGTTCCCAGGCCACATTGCGATGATGAAAGGCACTGTGACCCTGAAGTAATCAGGCTCCAGCTGCAAAAAAAGCGCCTGATCAGGCGCTTTTTTGTGGCTGTGAACAACTGTGGCGAGGGAGCTTGCTCCCGTTGGACTGCGTAGCAGTCCCATTTTTGGGGCCGCTTCGCGGCCCAACGGGAGCAAGCTCCCTCGCCACAACACATCTACTGGTCATAGAAAGCCGCTAGACGGTTATGGCGCAAACGGCATCACCCGCTTGTGCTCGGTCTTGCGATACGTCTCGCAGATGATCCTGAACGCTTCCTCCCGCACCGGCTCGCCGTGCAGGAACGCATCGATCTCGGCATAGGTCACGCCATGTGACGCCTCGTCCGGCTTGCCCGGCGAGAGGTCTTCCAGGTCGGCGGTCGGGACCTTCTCCACCAGCGACTCCGGCGCCCCAAAGTGCCGCGCAATCGCCCGCACCTGATTCTTCACCAACCCGCTCAACGGTGCCAGATCGCAGGCGCCATCGCCGAATTTGGTGAAAAAGCCCATCACCGCTTCCGCCGCATGGTCGGTGCCGATCACCAGGCCGCTGGCCGCACCGGCGATGGTGTACTGCGCGACCATGCGCATGCGCGCCTTGGTGTTGCCCAGCACAAAATCGCGCGATACCGCAGCCTTGCCTTCAAACGCCGCCACTTCATTGGCCAGGCATTTCACCGCCGGGCCGATGTTCACGGTGTGGCGCTCGTCCGGTTCGATAAAGTCCACCGAGGCCTGGGCGTCGATTTCATCGAACTGGGTTTCGTAGGGCAGGCGCACGGCGATAAAACGGTAGCCTTCGTCGCCGGTACTGGAACGCAGTTCCTGCATGGCGCGTTGGGCCAGCAGGCCTGCGGTCAGGGAGTCGACGCCACCGCTGATGCCCAACACCAATGTCTTGAGCCCTGAATTGCGCAGGCAGTCCTGGATAAAGGTCACGCGCCGGGCGATTTCGGACTCAAGGGCGGCCTGGTCTTTGAACGGCGCTTGAACCTTGAGCTGCTGCGCAATCTCACGCTGTACGGCTTGCATGATTCACTCCTTGCTGGAAAGGGCAGGTACTTTGAAAACGTGCCGCAAATAGGCGACGAAATTCGGGTCGGTGCAGTGGGTCTTGCCCGCTTCATCGGAGATCTTCGCGACGGGCTGGCCATTGCAGGCCGTCATTTTAAGCACAATGCTCATCGGTTCCACACCTGGAATATCGCAGGTCAGGTTGGTGCCGATGCCAAAGCTCACATTGATTCGACCGCGCAGCGCCCGGAATATCTCCAGGGCCTTGGGCAGCGACAGGCTGTCGGAAAACACCAGGGTCTTGCTCATCGGCTCGATGCCCAGCTTGTGGTAGTGGGCGATGGCTTTTTCTGCCCATTGCACCGGGTCGCCGGAGTCGTGGCGCAGACCGTCGAACAGCTTGGCGAAGTACAAGTCGAAGTCGCCGAGGAAGGCGTCGGTGGTGATGCAATCGGTCAGGGCGATACCCAGCAGGCCGCGGTATTCGCGGACCCAGCAATCGAGGGCGGCGATCTGGCTGTCGATCAGGCGCGGGCCGAGTTGCTGGTGGGCCATGATCCATTCATGGGCCATGGTGCCCAGCGGTTTCATATCGAACTCGCGGGCCAGGTGGACGTTGCTGGTGCCGACAAACCGGCCGGGGAAGTCGTGCTTGAGCACGCTCACCACTTCTTCCTGCACGCGGTAGGAGAAGCGTCGGCGCGTGCCGAAGTCCGCCACCTGCAGCTCGGACAGCTCGTCGCTGCTGGCGTTCGCGGTCAGCCAGTCGAACTTGCGGTACAACTGCTCGCGGGCCTGTTCTAAGGTCACGGACTGGTAGCGATAGCGGTTACGCACTTCGCTGATGATCGCGAGCATCGGCACTTCAAACAGGATCACATGCAGCCACGGCCCGCGCAGGCGGATAAACAGCTCGCCGTTTTCGATGCCGGTGTGGACATAGCGCAGGTTGAAGCGGAACAAGCCGAGGAAACGCAAAAAATCCGGCTTCATAAAGCTGATGCGTTCCAGGAAACCCAGTTGGTCCGGGCTCAGACTCAGCTCGGCGAGGCGCTCGATCTGGTAGCGGATCTCCGCCAGGTAAGGGCGCAGGTCTTCACTGTTGCGGCAACGAAACTCCCATTCAACTTCCACATTGGGGTAGTTGTGCAGCACCGCCTGCATCATGGTCAGCTTGTAGAAGTCGGTGTCGAGCAGGTTCTGCACGATACGATCGGCAAACACACTCTCGCTCATAACGGGAATCTCCAGACAGGACGGCGATGGGCGCCGACCTTTACGCACAATTAGGGAAGAGGGGCTAGTGGCGCATAGACCTGTGGGGTTTTGCCAGTGATTTTTTTCGTTGAAGCCACTGGCCCTATCGGGGGCAAGCCCCCTCCCACACTTAGAATGCATTTCAAATGTGGGAGGGGCGGTGCGCCGATTCGACTTGCCCCCGATAGCGGTTGTGCAGACAACACAGGTTCACACCTGCTCCATCATCCACTTCACAAACTCCCGCACCTTGGGCACCTCCGCCGAATGCTCGGGGTACGCCAGGTAATACGCATCCTGGCTCGGCATCGCATGCTGCCAGGGGATCACCAACTTACCGTCGGCCAGCTCTTCCTCCACCAGGAATCGCGGCAACAGCGCCACGCCACAGCCCACCTGCGCCGCACGAATGCACATATAAAAGGTGTCGAAGCGCGGCCCGTGATAGCTGTGCTCGGTGTGAAAGCCCTGGTCGGCGAACCAGTCATGCCAGCCCTGGGGCCGCGAGGCGTTTTGCAGCAGCACCAGGTTACTCAGTTGCGTGGGGTCGGTGAACGGCTGCGCGGGCAGGCTTTCCGGGGCGCACACCGGGATCAGTTCTTCGCTGAACAGTTTCAGGCTCTCGGTGCCGGGGCGTGAGCCTTGGCCGAAGTAGAACGCCATGTCGGCCTTGCCTTGCAGCAGCTCGTCCGGTTCCTGTTCGTTGCACAGGTCCAGGTGGATCTGCGGGTGACGCAAGCGCCAGCCCTTGAGGCGCGGCACCAGCCAGCGGGCGCCGAAGGTGTAGGGCGTGGACACGCGTAATACTTCGGTCTCGCCGCCGTAGGAGCGCAGGTAATGGGTGGACATCTCCACCTGCGTGAGGATTTTGCGCACTTCCACCAAATACAAATTGCCCGCTGGGGTCATTTGCAAGCGTCGGCGTACCCGGCGAAACAGCAGGTGCTGCAGCAGTTCTTCCAACTGCGCCACCTGTTTGCTCACCGCGCTTTGCGTGAGGTTCAGCTCCTCGGCGGCGCGGGTGAAGCTCAGGTGGCGGGTGGCGGCTTCGAAACACTGCAGGGCAGTGATCGAGGGCAAATGTCTTTTGTTCAGCACGGCATGCCTCTTTTTATGCTTTGCATGAATAAACGGAATGATATCTCGCCTAATCGTCGTTTGTTGGCAAGTCTTGGGCCAGCTACAAATAAGCCTTGGATCGCCGTGCGGGCTGCGGCGCAATTTTTCTGTTTGTAGATTGAAGGAGTGACCCATGGTTGCCGCATTGCTTGATCGTCTCGGGGTAAACCCGGCGCTGTACCAAGCGGGGAAACAACCCGTGCATTCGCCGATCGATGGCAGCCGTATCGGCAGTGTGAACTGGGAAGGTGCCGCCGAGGTGGAGCAACAGGTCAGTCGTGCCGAGCATGCATTCGAGGCCTGGCGCAAAGTGCCGGCCCCGCGTCGCGGCGAGCTGGTGCGCCAGTTCGGCGACGTGTTGCGCGAATACAAGGCCGACCTGGGCGAGCTGGTCTCCTGGGAAGCCGGCAAGATCACCCAGGAAGGCCTGGGTGAAGTACAGGAAATGATCGACATCTGCGACTTCGCCGTCGGCCTGTCGCGCCAGTTGTATGGCTTGACCATCGCCTCCGAGCGCCCCGGTCACCACATGCGTGAAACCTGGCACCCGCTGGGCGTGGTCGGCGTGATCAGCGCGTTCAACTTCCCGGTGGCCGTGTGGGCGTGGAACACCACACTGGCCCTGGTGTGCGGCAACGCCGTGATCTGGAAACCGTCGGAAAAGACCACGCTCACCGCCCTGGCCTGCCAGGCGCTGTTCGAGCGCGTGCTGAAAAAATTCAACGACGCGCCGCAATACCTGAGCCAAGTGATTATCGGCGGCCGCGATGCCGGTGCCGCGCTGGTGGATGACCCGCGTGTCGCGCTGATCAGCGCCACCGGCAGCACCCGCATGGGCCGTGAAGTGGCGCCGAAAGTCGCCGCGCGGTTTGCCCGCAGCATCCTTGAACTGGG
>NZ_JAKNRV010000281.1:0-6949 GCF_023072625.1 Pseudomonas emilianonis | reverse complement strand
TATTCCTGGCCTTCGGCCAACCCCCGCGCATCCCCAGCAGTCTGACGTGTGCCTTGGGCTTCCTGTGATCAGGAGGCGTTTTATCGTCACGACTGTGAGTGCGTTTTATGAACCCTCTATTGCCTACCGGCGCCAGCCGCCTGGTCAGTAAGGCGTCCCGTCGCCTGCGCGCGGAACCGGCGGGGCCGCAATACCCGAGCAATTCCCGCAGCTTCGTGCATCTGGATGCACGCCTGTTGCCCTATTGGCACACCTTGTTCGATATCTGCCCGGCACTGCTCAAGCTCGACCCACCCGAAGGCTTGAACCTGTTTCGCAGCTTCATGACCTGGGCCTACCACAACCAGCCGGCGCAGGACTGGACCTGGCACCTGAACGTCTGCCGCTGGCTGCTGGGCTCGCCATACCGCGCACAGATCGACGATGAACCGATCGACGCGTTCATGGCTGCGGCGGCGGCGCGGTGGGTGCACACCGATGACAGTCTGGCCCAGGGTGTGGTCCTGGCCTGGCAGGGTGCGGAAGTCTTCGATTGGAAGGGGCGCGCGTTTGCGCTCGTCGAACATCGGGCATTGCCAGCCCCCGCATGGGACTTCGCCTGGTGCCCGTTGACCCGGCGGGGCGGCTTCAGCGGTTGGTTGCCGGTGCCATGAGGTGCCCACAGGCGGCTGCCCGTGGGGGCTTGCGAGCCCCGGCGAGGTCGCCGCGCTGGTGGGATTGTTACAGAAAATGAAAAACTGAATGACGGTTTTAGCGACTATTTCCCGGCCGCCCAACGCTATACCGTGCGCGCACCCGTTAAATGCAGCACCACCCGACCTACAAAGAACAGGGCTGGGCTGTGACGGGTCGCCTCAATTACTTTCAGGAGCCTTCATGAATCACAAGACTTGCATGGCGCTCGCCGTCTCTCTTGGCGCTGCGCAGCAGGTGGCTGCGTCGGGTTTTATCGACGACAGCAAAGCCACTCTCGACCTGCGCAATTTCTACTACAACCAGGACACTCGTAACGCCAAGGCCCCTACGGATAAAGAGTGGGGCCAGGCGTTCATGTTCAACTACCAGTCCGGTTTCACCGAGGGTCTGGTCGGTTTTGGCCTGGACCTGCAAGCCATGTACGGCCTGCGCCTGGACGCCTCTGGGCGCGCAGGAAAGGCCGGTGAGGACAACACCCCCGGCAGCGTTTTTCCGTTGTCCGATGGCAAGGCCGCCAACGACTTCAGCAAAACCGGCGCCACCGGCAAGATGCGCATCTCCCAGACCCAGTTCAAAGCCGGCACGCTGATGCCCAAGCTGCCCGTGCTGACCACCGAAGACGGCCGGCTGTTGCCGCAGACGTTCCGTGGCTATCAAGTGGACTCCAAGGACCTGGAAGGCTTCAACCTGATCGCCGGTAAAATCGAGCAGGTATTGGACCGTAACTCCAGCAACGGCCAGGGCATGTCCATCGCCGGTGCGAATGATCCGGTCAAGGGTAAGTCCAGCAACCAGTTCTACTACGGCGGGGTGGATTACGCCGTCAGCAAGCAACTGCAACTGCAGTACTACTACGCCACCCTGGAGAACTTTTACCAGCAGCACTTCTTGGGCCTGGTCCACAACTGGCAGTTGCCGGTGGGGCAGCTCAAGACCGACCTGCGCTATTTCTACAGCACCGCCGACGGCAAGAACGCCAGCGCCGCCGGGCGTGGCGAAGGTTATGTCAGCTCCGGGTATTACGGCGCGGGCGTCAACGCCGGCAAGGTCGACAACCGCCTGTGGAGTGCGCTGTTTACCTATGGTTTGTACGGGCACTCCGTGAGTCTCGGTTATCAGAAAACCACCGGCGAAAGTGACTTTCCCCATATCAACCAGGGGCAGGGCCGTTCGCTGTACCTGATCACCAACGCCCAGTCGCTGAAGTTCGTCAATGCCGGGGAGCAGGCCACGGTGGGCAGCTACGCCTACGATTTCAGCAGCCTTGGCATTCCGGGCCTGCGCTCGAGCGTGACCTATATCCACGGTAGCCACATCCAGGCGGCGCGTCGCGATAACAGCGAGTGGGAGCGCGACCTGCGTGTCGATTACGTGATCCCCTCGGGCACGTTCAAGGGCCTGGGCCTGACCTGGCGCGGTGCGGTATGGCGCGGGAATGACACGGCCGACAAGGACGAGACGCGGCTGATCGTCAGCTACAGCATCCCGCTGCTGTAAACCGCGCAGCCGCAACGGCTTGATCGGTATCAAGGCCTGGCCGTGCGCCAGGCCGCACACTGAAGTCCCAACGGCCGGTCCCCTTGAGAGGCCACCATGCTTTACCCCCTGTTTCTAGTGGCTCACCTGTTCGCCGCGCTGATCTTCATCGGCACGGTGTTTTTCGAGGTGCTGATCCTGGGGCACCTGCACCGGCAATTGCCGGCGCGGGTGATGGTATTGGTGGAGCAGGGCGTCGGCCAGCGTGCGCGGGTATTGATGCCGTGGGTGTTGCTGGTGCTGTTCGGCGCGGGCCTGGGCATGGTCTGGTTGCGTTACCTGCCAGTGCTGGCTGCGCCGTCGGCGTCTGCTTTCGGCACCTTGCTGACCCTCAAACTGATCCTGGCCGCCAGTGTGCTCGTGCATTTTCTGCTGACCATGGCGCGCATGCGCTGGGGCTCGGTGAGTGCGCGCTATGTGCGCTGGGTGCATCTGAGCCTGTTCGCACACATGGTCGCCATTGTGCTGCTGGCCAAGGGCATGTTTTACCTGAGCTGGTAGACGGGCGGGGCTGCGACCTTGACGCATATCAAGGTGCGTTGCCGGGTCGCACCGGACAATGCACCACCGCCGCCCGAACCGGAGTCTGTCATGCGCACCCATCTTCATCCCGCTCGCTTTCGTCACGATCAAGGCGTGTTGGACCTGGCTTGCCAAACTGACACCCGCCGCTTCCATGCCGGTGTCGGCTCCCTCGACCTGTTGCGCGCCTTGCGCGACAGCCGTCAGCGCCAGCGGCCCCTGGCGCTGAACCTGCACTGGCCGACGAGTGACGTTGGCGGTGACTATTGGCACAGCCTCGCCCAGGAAATCCACCTGATCGGCTGCCAACTCGGCAGCCGCCAGCCGGTCGATCACTTTCACCTGCGCGGCACCACACCGGCGTTCGCCCAGGTGCAGCAATTGATGGCGCTGTTGCATGAGCGCTTCAACTTTCTCGACCACGACCGGGGCGACTACTGCATCGACCTCGACCCCTGGCACATGGACTGGGCCACGATGGGCCTGCTCCGCGGACAAGGCTTCAACCATGCAAGCATCGGCGTGCCGGACGCCAACCGCGAGGGGCCGCTGTGCCAGGCACGGTATCAGGACCCGGCGCCGATCGAGTCGCTGGTGGATGCGGCCCGCACCTTCGGGTTTCGCTCGGTGAACATCGACCTCGGCTACGGGCATGCCTGGCAGACCCCAGCCAGTATCGAGCTGAAACTGACCAGCCTGATCGCCCTGGAGCCGGATCGCTTGCAAGTATTCGATTACGCCCACGCGCCTGCGCGCTATCAATCCCAACAACCCCAGGCGTTCTGCAGCGAGTCGGATAAGAGCGCTATGCGCCGTCTCTGCTTTCAGCACCTGGCGGCGGCGGGGTATCACTACATCGGCCTGGGCCAGTTCGCCCGCGCCGACGATGACCTCAAGCAAGCCCAGGAACGCGGGCGCCTGAGCCGTAACTGCGAGGGCTTCACCCTGCACGGTTACTGCGACCACGTCGGTTTCGGCCTCGGCGCCATCAGCCAGATCGACACCCTGTGCGTGCAGAACACGGCCGATGCCCGCGAGTACCGCGAGCAGTTGGGTAATGCTCAGCTCGCCACGCAGCGGGGCTGGTTCCGCGAAACCTCTGACCCGGTGCGCCTGCACGTGGCCGAACGCCTGGCCTGTGACCTGGAACTGGATGTGCAGGCGGTAGAACGGCGCTACGGTCTGGTGTTCGCGCGCTATTTCGCCTACCTGTGGCCGCTGCTGGAAGCCCTGCACCGCGACGGTCTGATCGAGCTGTCCCCGACGTTCATCTGGTTGCTGCCGGCCGGCCTGCCGCACGTGGATGGTATCTGCGCACTGTTTGACCGGGCTGTGCTCGCCACCCCGGTCAGCGCCAACGACGAGGTGATCGACCATGAGTGCGTTTGAATTCGACCGCGCCCTGGTACACAAATACGACCGACCGGGACCGCGCTACACCTCGTACCCGACCGCGCCGCAGTTCAACAGCGCCTTTGCCCTGGATGACTATCATCAGGCGGTCCGCGCCAGTCACCAAGTGGCCACGCCCAAGGCGTTGTCGGTGTACATCCATATCCCGTTTTGCCAGAGCCTTTGTTATTACTGCGGTTGCCACAAGATCATCACCCGCAAGACCCACCGGGCCGTGGAGTACCTGGCTTACCTCAAGCGCGAGATCCAGATGCAGGCGGCGTTGTTCGAGCGTTCCCGGCGCCTGACCCAGTTGCACCTGGGCGGCGGCACGCCGACTTATCTGGACGATACGCAACTGGCCGAGCTGATGGCCTGCCTGGCCGAACACTTCACCCTGGATGACAGCGACGCCCATGAGTTTTCCATCGAGGTCGACCCGCGCACCATCAGCGTCGAGCGGATCAACACGCTGCGCCGCCTGGGCTTCAATCGCCTGAGTTTCGGCGTGCAGGACTTCGACCCCGAGGTGCAGGCGGCGGTCAATCGCGTGCAAAGCGAAGCGCAGATTCTGCAACTGGTGGCCGCAGCCCGTGAGGCACACTTCAAATCGGTGAGCGTCGACCTGATCTATGGCCTGCCGCTGCAAACCGTGGCCAGCTTCGACGTGACCTTGAGCAAGCTGATCGCCCTGCGCCCCGACCGTGTGGCCGCCTACAGCTACGCGCACTTGCCGAGCCAGATCCGCGCCCAGCGCATGATTCGCCCCGAAGACATGCCACCGCCGGCGCGCAAGCTGGAACTGCTGGAACTGACTATCCGCCGCCTGACCGAGGCCGGTTACGTCTACATCGGCATGGACCACTTTGCCTTGCCCGACGATGAACTGGCGCTGGCCCGCGTCAATGGCACCTTGCAGCGCAACTTCCAGGGGTATTCGACCCATGCCGACTGCGACCTGATCGGCCTCGGCGTGTCGGCCATCGGCAAGGTCGGTGACAGCTACAGCCAGAGCGTCAAGGAGCTGTCCCAGTACTACGCCCGACTCGACGCGGGGATGCTGCCGGTGCAGCGCGGTTATCGGCTCAACCCGGATGACGTACTGCGCCGTGAAGTGATCAACGGCCTGATGTGTGACGGCCGGGTCGACTTCGCACGGATCGAGGCGGACCACGGCGTGCGCTTCAACGACTATTTTGCCGAGGCACTGCTGCAATTGGACGAGCAGGTGGCGGACGGGCTGTTATTGATCCAGGCCGATGCGCTGCAACTGTTGCCCAGGGGCCAACTGATGGTGCGCAGCGTGGCCATGGCCTTTGACGCCTACCTGGGCGGCGCGCACAAAGGCCAGTTTTCCCGCACGGTTTGAGCGGATAGGACTGTATCCCCTGTGGGCGCTCGACAGCGCCCACAGGGGATTTTCATTTCAATTCCTGTTCAGTGTGACGTGCCTTCGGCAAATTCAACCTTGTTGCCCACGTTGTACTTGCCCGACGGTTTGTTCATCGGGATGCGCTTGATCTCCTTGAGTGTCTGGCTGTCGTAGACGATCAACGCTCCATCGGTGGCCCAGATGCTCAGCAACAGGTAGCGGCCATCGCGGGTGAATTCGACGTGGGCGGCGGTCTTGCCTGGCATCGGGCGCAGGGTGTGGGCGATCTCCAGGGTTTGTTTGTCGATCAGGTGGATCGCATCGTTGTCCGGCCCAAAAAATACATCGCTCCACACGTAGCGCGAGTTCGCATGGCTGCGCATGAAAAACCCCGGGCCCAGGGTGGGGATCTGCTTGATCAGTTTCCAGGTCTTGAGGTCGATCACCGAGATTTGCCCCTTGCTGATATTCGGCGTGGCAAACACCCACTGGCCATTGCGCTGCCAATACGTCCCTGAACCCAGGTGCGGCATGCCGGACAGCGGGATGTCGGTGACCACGTGGCCGCTGTCCAGATCGATGACCTGGCCGCCGCCGGCCTTGCGTGAGGTGGCGATCAGTTGGCGGTAGTCGGGGGAAAACGAAAAGTCATCGAGCACGTCCTGGGCCTGGATGCGCCGGGGTTCGAAGCTCGGCTGGGCGGCGGCATAGGACAGCTCCCAGACTTCATTCACGTCCTTGAGCGCCACGATAAAGCTGTTGCGCGGCGGTGCGGTGTACACCGCGCTGACCCGGGACGCGGTTTCCAGGGTCTTGACCAGCGACAGGTCGCGGGCATCCAGCACCACCAGGTTGCCCGGTAGGTAATTGCCCACCAGCACCCAGCGTCCGTCCTTGCTCACCGCGAGGTTGCGCGTGTTGAGCGCCACGCGGGTTTCGGCGATCAGTTTCAGGTTGTGCAGGTCGTACAGGCTGATCCAGCCGTCGCGCGAGGCGAAGTACACAAAGCGTCCATCCGGCGAAAATTTCGGCCCGCCGTGTACCGCGAAATGGGTCTGGAAGCGGTCCAGCACGGCAAAGGTGTCACCGTCGAGAATGTTGATGTGATGGTCGCCGGACTCCACCACCACAAACAGGTTGAGCGGGTCGGCGTGATGCGAAGGCGTGGTCGGCAAGCGGCTCAGGTCTGCCAGCAGGGTGTGGCTGTTACGGATGTCCTGCTCGTTCCAGGTTGCCGGTGTGGCGGGCGGTTGCTGCAGGAAATTCGCCAAGCCGTCGATCTGCGCGGCACTCAGTTGTGGCGCAAACGCGGCCATCTGACTGGCCGGGCGCCCTTGCTCGATGACCTTGCGCACTTCCTCGGGCTTGATCCGCCCCAGGCTTTCCGGCAGCAGCGCCGGGCCGCTGGCGCCAATGCGGTTGAGGCCGTGG
>NZ_JAKNRV010000280.1:0-7018 GCF_023072625.1 Pseudomonas emilianonis | reverse complement strand
GTTGCTGCATCTGGCAGGCGATGCGCAAGGCTCTCGCGAGCATTTCTTCGAGGCGTTGCAGGCGTTGCCCGACAGTGCGTGGACGTCACGTCTGATGTGCCTGTCGGGGCTGACCCAGCAGGCCTTGTTGCGCGGTGAGCTGGAGGCGGCCCAGGCCCTGAACCGCGAAGCGCTGTGCCTGGCGCGGGCCCATGGCTCGCTGTTGCTCGAGGCCCTGCTGGAGCTGGATCACGCTCAATTGCTCGAACAGCGTGGCGCACCGTATCGGGCGCAGAGCCTGTTGGAGCAGGTGCAGGCGATGTTGCTCAATCAGCGGCTGAAGGCTGGGCCGCTGGTCGGACGCATCGCCCTGCGGCGTGGGCATCTGGCGCTGCGCCAAGGCCAGGACGCCTTGGCTGCCGAGTGTTTCGACGCCGGGTTGACGATGTGTCTGCACAGCCAGGACAAGCGCGTGCTCTACGGTTTTCTCGGCCTGGCATTGCTCGCGGCCAACCGTGGCGATTACGCCCAGGCCTTTATCCAATTGCGCGAGGCCGAGCGCCTGATGCAGCAACGCCAGGTGCCGGACACGGTATACCGCGCGGTGCTGTTGCTGGTCAGCGGGCACTTCTGGTTACAGCAGGGCCGCGCCGAACTGACGGAGGAAGCGGTACGCCGGGTACTCCGCCATTTCCGTGGGCCAGGCGCCAAGCAGGCACCGCCGGCCACGCTGGAATTGATCCCGCGCCTTGAATACCTGTTGGTGTTGGCCGAGGTCAAACTGGGCGTCGCCGATCAACCGCTGGCGCGGCTTGAGGCGTTGCTGGAAGCCTCCCGCCAACGCGGCATGCTGTGCCTGGAAGCCGAATTGCACTTGGTGCTGGGGGAGGTGGCCTGGCAACTGGGTGAACCGGCGGTGGCGCGTCGAGCCTTGCAAAACGGCCTGGAACTGGCGGGGCGCTGCCAGGTGCAGCAGGCGGTTCGCGAACTGCGTTTACGCTCGCCCGGGCTGTTGAGTGAACTGGGCCTGGAGCCGCAGGCCTCGCCGACAGGCACGGCGGACAACCCGCTGAGCCAGCGCGAGCTGGAAGTGCTGCAACTGATCGCCCTCGGTAACTCCAACCTGGAAATCGCCAACCGGCTTTTTATCTCGCTGCACACCGTCAAGACCCATGCGCGGCGCATCCATAGCAAGCTCGGCGTGGAGCGGCGCACCCAGGCGGTGGCCAAGGCCAAGACGTTGGGCTTGATGGGTTAAGCGCAGAACGCCTGACGGTATTCGCCGGGCGTCGCGCCCATGGCCTGGCGAAAGCGATGGGTGAAGTGGCTGGCGCTGGAGAAGCCGCACATCAACGCGATATCACCCACGGGCAGGCTGCCGCTGCGCAGCAGGCTCTGCGCGCGGGCCAGGCGCCGCGCCAACAGATATTGATGGGGCGGCAGGCCGAAGCTCTGACGGAACATCCGCGCAAAATGGTATTCCGACAGCGCGCACATCCCGGCCAATTGACCGAGGCTGATGGGGTCGTCCAGGTGCTGCTCGATGTAGTCCACCAATAAGCGCCGTTGATGTGCCGCCAGCCCGCCTTTCAAGCGCAGCCCGTCGCGCGCGCCGACTTGGCTGAGCAGGGTGTGGCTGAGCATTTCATGGGCCAGGCTACTGGTCAGCAGGCGTTCGGCGGGCTCGTGCCAGTTGAGAGCGATCAACTGGTGAAAGCGGCGCGCCTGGCTGGGGTCTTCGAGGAAGGTGCTTTCCTGCAACTGCAGCGCGCGCGGTTCGCGGTCGAGCAGGGTGATGCAGCCCAAGGCGAATTGCGCCTGGCTGAAATACACATGGGCCAGGCGGATGTCGCCGTTGATCACCCAGGCCGACTGATGCTCGGCCGGCAGGATGCACAACTTGTCGGGCCCGCCTTTGGTGCCCGGCTGGTCACGACGAAAAGTGCCGGTGCCGCCGCCGATGTAGCAGGACAAGGTGTGATGGCCGGGCGCCTGGTAATCCTGGGAGTCGTGGTGGTTGCTCCACAGCGCCGCAGACAAGCCGTCACCGAGCTCGGCGCAGGCTTCGAGGCGAGCGTGGGGCGAGCGGTTGAGGGCTTGAAAGACTTGCAGGGATTCCAGCGTTGACATGGTGTGTACTCTCCGACGCCTTGCATCCTACTCCGAGCCGCTGGTGCTGTGAGCCCGCCGCGCGACAAAAGCGCAAGAATCTGCAAGTGCCGGCCAGGGGTTGAAGGTGACACTGTGGCTCAACCAGCGGAGCCTGTTATGAACCTTTTCCTGTATTTACTCACCGTGCTGATCTGGGGCACCACCTGGATCGCCCTCAAGTGGCAACTGGGCGTGGTGGCGATTCCTGTGTCGATCGTCTATCGCTTCGGCCTGGCGGCGTTGGTGTTGTTTGCGCTGTTGCTGCTCAGCCGCAAGTTGCAGGTGATGAACCGGCGCGGGCATCTGATCTGCCTGGCCCAGGGCTTGTGCCTGTTCTGCGTGAATTTCATGTGCTTTCTCACGGCCAGCCAGTGGATTCCCAGCGGGCTGGTGGCGGTGGTGTTTTCCACGGCGACGCTGTGGAATGCCCTGAATGCGCGGGTGTTTTTTGGCCAGCGGGTCGCGCGCAATGTGTTGATGGGCGGCGGGCTTGGTTTGTTGGGGTTGGGCCTGTTGTTCTGGCCGGAGCTGGCGGGGCACACCGCCAGCCCGCAGACCTTGCTCGGGCTGGGCCTGGCGCTGCTGGGGACGATGTGTTTTTCGGCTGGCAATATGCTTTCGAGTTTGCAGCAGAAGGCGGGGTTGCGTCCGTTGACTACCAATGCCTGGGGCATGGCGTATGGGGCCGTGATGTTGGCGACCTATTGTGTGGTGCGCGGTATTCCGTTCGAGATGGATTGGAGTGCGCGGTATGTCGGGGCGTTGTGGTACTTGGTGATTCCGGGCTCGGTGATTGGGTTTACGGCGTATCTGACGTTGGTGGGGCGGATGGGGCCTGAGCGGGCGGCGTATTGCACGGTGCTGTTTCCGGTGGTGGCGCTGAATGTGTCGGCGTTTGCCGAGGGGTATCAGTGGACTGCGCCGGCGTTGGCGGGGTTGGTGTTGGTGATGGTGGGGAATGTGTTGGTGTTTCGTAGGGGTAAGGTGGTTTTGCCGGTGGACCCGGGGTTCAGGGCGAAGCAGGTCTGAGGTGGGGGGGTGGTATTTAAGCTGGGAGGGGGTTGCTTTAGGTGGGAGGGGGCTTGCCCCCGATAGCGGTGGGTCAGTCACTTATTTGTAGCTGAGCCACCGCTATCGGGGGCAAGCCCCCTCCCACATTTTTTGCATTTTTTGCATTTTTTGCATTTTCAGCATTTTTGGGGTTTGGGTTTGGGTTTGGGTTGATCGGGTGATTTGGGTTATTTGAGGCCTAGGCGCTTGGCCATGCGGCCTAGGTTGGCGCGGTCCAGGCCTAGTTCGCGGGCGGCGCTGGCCCAGTTGTGCTGGTGGCGTTCCAGGCAGGCGTTGATCACTTGGCGCTGGTAGTGCTCGGTGGCCTGGCGCAGGTCGCCGCTGGCGATGGCGGCTACTTCGGGTGGGGGTTCGATCAGCGCTGCGCTGACGTCGGGCAGGTCCAGGTCGTGGGCGCTCAGGCTGAGAATCTTCGGACGTTCGCGACAGTTTCCCAGGGCTTTCAGTGCGCTGCGTCCGATCAAATGTTCCAGCTCGCGCACATTGCCCGGCCAGTTGTAGGCCAGCAATGCCGTCTGGGCGTCGCTGGTCAGGCGCAGGCTGCCCAGGCCCATGCGCGAACGGTTCTGTTCGAGAAAAAAACCGGCCAGCAGCAACACGTCGCGCCCGCGCTCGCGCAGCGCTGGCACTTGCAGCGGGTAGACGCTGAGGCGGTGGTAGAAGTCGGCACGGTAGCGGCCGTTGCGCACCTCTTCAGCCAGGTCGCGGTTGGTAGCGGCGATCAGGCGCACGTCCACCTGATGTTCCTTGTCCGAGCCCAGGCGTTGCAGTTGGCCGCTTTGCAGGACGCGCAGCAGCTTGGCCTGCACCGTCAACGACAACTCGCCGACTTCATCCAGAAACAGCGTGCCGCCATTGGCCAGTTCGAACTTGCCGCGGCGCTCGTTCGACGCGCCGGTGAAGGCGCC
This sequence comes from Pseudomonas emilianonis, assembly GCF_023072625.1. Classification (NCBI taxonomy): domain Bacteria; kingdom Pseudomonadati; phylum Pseudomonadota; class Gammaproteobacteria; order Pseudomonadales; family Pseudomonadaceae; genus Pseudomonas; species Pseudomonas emilianonis. Next base: position 2,909 of record NZ_JAKNRV010000280.1, on the reverse strand, counting down.
GCGCACATGGCCGAACAGCTCGCTTTCCACCAGGGTTTCCGGCAGGGCGGCGCAGTTGAGGCTGATCAGCGGCTTGTCTGCACGGGACGACGCGGCGTGGATCGCCTGGGCCACCAACTCTTTGCCGACCCCGGTTTCGCCGAGCAACAACACCGGCAACTGCGTTTCGGCCAGCAGCGCCAGCTCGTCGAGCAACTGCAGCAACACCGCGCTTTGGCCGAGGATGCCGTCGGGCGGCGCGGTCATTTCGACCCTCCTGGGGTTCAGAGCACCCTGACAACCTGTGGTCATGATTACCTTACTCCGGGATATATCGTTATTTTTCAATCAGTTGAAATTGGCACGCCACGTGCAATCAACGGTGTATATCCGTACCGCCGATGAGGAAAGCCCGATGCGCGTGAGCGACTGGAACACCCAACCCCAGGACCACTTGATCGACCATCTGCTGACGCGCTACCACGCGCGTCATCGCGAGCAATTGCCGGAACTGGTGCGCATGGCGAGCCGCGTCGAACAGGTCCACGGCCACCACCTGCAATGCCCCAACGGCCTGGCCGACCTGCTGCACGATATGCAGCAGGAACTGGAGAGCCACATGCTCAAGGAAGAGCAGGTGCTGTTCCCGATGCTGCAAATGGGCATGGGCCCCCAGGCGGCGACGCCGATCCAGGTGATGCGCTACGAGCACGACCAGCACGCCGAGGCGCTGGAGCAGCTGTTAAGCCTGACGAACCAGATCACCCCGCCGGCCGAGGCCTGTAACACCTGGCGCAGCCTGTACCGCGAGCTGAGCGCCTTTCATGCCGACCTGCGCGAACACATCCGCCTGGAGAACGACATACTGTTCGCCAACGCCGCGCCCGGCCTCGTACCGGCCCGCGCATAGCGCACGTGCTCAACCGATCACTGCGACGATCGTGCAACGTTGCCTGTGCGTTGCCCTTGTCGAGGATCAAGTACGACCGACGCCAACAGGATTATCCTCGGGCATCCCTTCCCGTCATTCCCCGAGGTCAAGATGGTGCTCCATCGCGTTCATCACCAAATCCTGCGCAGCCACCACCTGTTCGAGCCCCTGGACGAGGTGCAACTGAACGAACTGATGAGCAGCAGCCAATTGCTCAGTGTCGATAAAGGCGAACCGCTGTTTCGCCAGGGCGAAACGGCCGATGCGTTCTACTTCGTGATCGCCGGCGCAGTGAAAATCTACCGCCTCACCCCGGACGGCCAGGAGAAGGTGTTCGAGGTGATTGGCGAGCGGCAGACCTTTGCCGAAGCCATGATGCTGATGGATACGCCCAACTACGTGGCGTGCGCCGAAGCAGTGTGCCCCACGCAGTTGTACCGGCTGTCCAACGCCACCTACATGCGTTTGCTGCAGAGCAACAGCCGCCTGACCTTCGCCCTGCTCGGCAAGTTGTGCGTGCGCCTGCACCAGCGGGTCAACGAGATCGAAACCCTGTCGCTGAAAAACGCCACCCACCGCGTGGTGCGCTACCTGCTCACGCAACTGGTGCGCCTGCAAAGCACCAACTGCAGCTTTGAGCTGCCGATGGCCAAGCAATTGATTGCCGGGCACCTGTCGATCCAGCCGGAGACCTTTTCGCGGATTATCCGACGCTTGATCGACGAGAAAATCATCACCCAGGACGGCCGGCAAATCGCGATTCTCGACCGCCCGCGCCTGGAGCAATTCGAGTGAAAACCTGCCTGGTCTGCCAGCACGGCAACGCCGTGGAGCGCGACCTCTGCGAGCGTTGCGCCACGCCCTTGCCTGAGGCCCACGCCAGCACCCAGGCGCGCCGACTGAAGCGTTTCCAGTGGTTCTGCCTGGGCCTGACGCTGTTCTGTGCGGTGATGTTCTTCTGGTTACCCAGGGACTTTTACTGAGCCTCGGTCAACTGCCGATACAGCTGCGGCAGACGTTGCGGCAATTGTTCCGGGCGATGGATCAGGGTGAAACCATGCGCGCCGAACATGTACGGCAGGTAGTCGCCGGCCTGCTTGTCGATGGTGATGCAGAACGGAATCAAGCCCTGGCGCCGCGCTTCGACCACCGCCTGGCGCGTGTCCTCCACGCCGTAACGGCCTTCATACAGGTCCAGGTCATTGGGCTTGCCATCGGTGATCAACAACAGCAACTTGCGCCGCTGCGGGCAGGCGCCCAGCAACTGGGTGGCCTGGCGGATGGCCGCGCCCATGCGCGTGTAGTAACCCGGTTTGAGGCCCTGAATCGCGCCACGCGTGCGATCGTCATAGGCTTGCTCGAACGTTTTGAGCACCTGCAAACGCACCTGATGCCGACGCAGCGAAGAAAACCCATACAACGCAAAGCGATCCCCGGCCCCGGCCAGGCTTTCGCCGAACAGCAGCAGGCTGTCGCGTATCACATCGATGACCTTTTGCTCATCGTTGACATGGGCATCGGTGGACATCGACAGATCGGCCAGCAACAGGCACGCCAGGTCGCGGTGGGTGTGGCGCTGCTCAAGGAACAGACCGCGCTCGGCGCAGGCGCCCTGCTGGCGCTCCACATGAAAATCCAGCCAGGCTTGCAGGTCCACCTCTGACCCTTGAGGCTGCTGGCGCTTCCATTGGCGGTCGGTGCGCAGGCTCTGGAATTGCCGGCGCAAGCGCTGGGCCTGGGCCTGCAACCGCACGGGCAAGGGTTGCGGCGCGTCGCAACGCGGCTGCATCAATTGCAGGTTGACGAAGCCTGCCTGCAAGCACTGCCGCCGGTAGTCCCACTCGGGCAACTTGATGCCCTCGCCCAAGGGGATGTCGTCGACATCGGCGGGCGGCAGATCCAGGTGCAGCTTGAGCCCACCGCTCTTGCGCACGCGCTGGCGCGACAGGCTCAACTGGTCGAGGTCTTCGGCGACACGGGCGGCGTCCGGGTCCTGGCT